>CAMNGG010000284.1 GCA_946537975.1 uncultured Treponema sp.
GTGCTGCGTACAGGCGGATACACAGAAGTTTATGCCTGCGGACCAACTCCTATGCTGGCTTATATCCAGAAAATCTGTCAGGCAGCTGGTGTAAAGTGCTGGCTTAGTATGGAAGCCCACATGGCCTGCGGAGTAGGTGTTTGTCTTGGTTGTGTAATCGATACAACAGAAGGCAAAAAACGTTGTTGTAAAGAAGGTCCTGTTTTCGACGGTGATATTTTAATTTTTAAGCCTGTAACAGAAGTTGCGGGAATCAAGGTGCAGCCTCGCCGTGAGCCTCTGCCAGCCGATGTACAGCCAGATCTTTCAGTAAATATTGGAGGTGTAACTCTTCCAAATCCGGTAATCGGAAGTTCGGGAACCTTTGGTTTTGGAGTAGAATATAAGACGCTTTTTGATGTAAACAGACTTGGCGGCATTTCGTCTAAGGGACTTACTCTTGAGCCTCGACAGGGAAATGATGGAATCCGTCTGCATGAGACTCCAAGTGGGCTTATGAACAGTATCGGTCTTCAGAATCCTGGAATACCGCACTTTATAGAGCACGAGCTTCCAGAGCTGCTTAAGTTAAAACCTGTAGCAATCGCAAATCTTTCTGGTTCATCTCTCGAAACCTATGTTGAAGGAGCGAAACTGCTGGATGCAACTGATGTTCCTCTTATCGAACTTAATATTTCCTGCCCGAATGTAAGTGCCGGCGGAGCGGCTTTTGGTATGACTTGTGTGGGTGCAGAAAGTGCCGTACGTGCTGTCCGTGCCGCAACAAAAAAGCCGCTCATTGTTAAGCTTACGCCTCAGTCTCACGAGCTTACTCAGGTTGCTCTTGCCTGCATTGAAGCCGGTGCCGATGCAATCAGTCTGTGTAATTCCTTCCAGGGAATCGCAATTGATATAGAACGCGGAGTTCCAGTGTTTGAAAAGCTTAAGGCTGGAGTTGGTGGTCCTGCGATTCGTCCTATTGCTGTACGACTTGTTTATGAAGTTGTAGAAGCAATCAATAAACTGCCGGCCGACCGCCGTGTACCGGTAATTGCTATCGGAGGAATTGCGGGCTGGGAAGATGCGGTAGAATTTATTATGGCAGGTGCAGCCGCTGTACAGGTAGGAACAAATACTTTTACAAATCCAAATACCATGATAGAAGTTATAGATGGTCTTGCGGCTTTTATGAAGCGAAAGGGCTATCACAAAATAGAGGAGATGAGAGGTCTGATTCAAAAATAAAAAAACATCATTTGAACATTTTTCCTTCAAATGTTATTATAAACTAACAAAATTAAAATGAATAAAAAACGTAGTGCAACAATTCTCTTTAAGGCAATAACAAGAAACTTCTTAAAGATAGTTATTTATTATCCTAAAATGGTATACATGGCTTTTCATCAGCAGAAATATACAAAAGATCAGATGTATGCCTATTGCCTTAAAATGATTACCTTTGCAGTTGATGCAGCCGGTCTGCGGGTAGAAGCTCATGGGCTCGATAACATCCCCGAAAAAGACGGCTTATATATTTGTTCCAATCATCAGGAGAAATATGATCCTCTTGCAATCTGGTATTCTTTTCCGCGACAAATAGGAGTAATTCTTGATGATAAGGCTACGCACCGGCCCTTTATCCGTGAGGTTTGTCGTCTTATAAAATCTAAAAAGCTGATTAAACATAACATGCATTCTGTGGTAAAAGCCTATAGTGAAATTACCAGAGAATTAAAGGAAGGCCAGAATTATATGGTCTTTCCTGAAGGTGGTTATGAGGAAGAAGAGGGAAAACTTGGAGTATTTCATGCCGGAAGCTTTAAGAGTCCACAGAGGGCTCACTGCACAATTATTCCCGTTGCAATTATAGATTCCTATAAGATTTTTGACAGAGGCTTTAAAACAAGTCTTCCGATACAGGTTCATTATCTCAAGCCGATTATGCCAGAGGAATATGAAGGAATGGCCACAGATCAAATCGCAGAACTTGTAAAAACACGTATTCAGGCACACCTCGATATCTATCAGAAGTAATTTTTTCCTTTTCTCAAATTCTGTTGTATAATTAATGCGAGGTATTTCTTATGAAAAAGAAGCTGCGCATTTCTGTTCTTGGATTGGAATTGATTTTCGGGGCGGTTGTTTTTGGAGCCGTCATGTGTTTTGTAAACAGTTATAACGGTTACCGCGAATTTAAGAACGAACTGGAAGTTATTTACGGAACAGTAACCGAGCAATTTGCTCAGACTGCAGCAACCTATGTGGATGGCGATAAAATTGATCACTGGCTTACTGATGGAGCAGATGAAGAGTGGAAAGAAACTACCAGACGTCTTGTAGACATAACAGAGGCCGCAGAAATTGTTTATGTCGCAGTTATGAAAGTTTCAGCAGATTATTCTCATCGTATTTATGTTTTTGATACTGTAAATCATAAGGAAGTAAACAGCAAGGTTTATGAGCTTGGCTTCAGGCAGTCTCTCGAAAAGAAAACGGCTGACTATATTGAAAAGCTTCGTGACATTCTGGAGCAGGGAAAAAGTACCAGCATGTTTTCTTATAAAAAGGGTGGCGGCCATGTAACCAGCTCTGTACCACTCTACAATTCTGCCGGGAAGCCCTGCGCCATTGTTAGTGTTTACAAACCCATGCATGAGATTAAGGCATATAAAAAGCGCTTTCTTAAATCAATCATAATCTGGGCTCTTGTTGTTACGGTTGTCTTTGTTGCTCTTTACGCTCTCTTTTTGTACCTGGGAATTATCCGGCCTATTCTTTTTGTTACCGAAGAAACCAGCCACTTTGCTGAGCATCATGGAGAGCTTACGGGAATTTTGAAAAAGGTTCACGGCCGTAATGAAATTGGAAAGCTTGCAAAATCTGTTGAAAAGATGAGCCTCGATATGAACCGCTATATCGAAGATCTTACCCATGCTACTGCAGAAAAGGAACGTCTTGGTGCAGAGCTCAACGTTGCCAAGAAAATTCAGGCAGAGATGCTTCCGCGGGTTTTCCCTCCTTATGATAATCATAAAGAGGTTGAGCTTTTTGCTTCGATGGAACCTGCCAGGGAAGTTGGTGGGGATTTTTATGATTTTTATATGCTTGATGATGACCACTTTGCTGTTGTAGTTGGAGATGTAAGTGGCAAAGGAGTTCCTGCTGCTCTCTTTATGGTTATTACAAAAACTCTGCTTAAGGATACAGCCGCACATGAGCATGATCCGGCAAAAGTTTTTGAGCATGTAAATCAGCTTTTGTGTGAAGGAAATGAGAGCGGGCTTTTTGTTACCTGCTGGATGGGTATTCTGACTCTTTCTACCGGTGAACTTAGATTTGCAAATGCCGGACACAATGCTCCTCTTATCGCACAGAATGGTGAAATCAAATATCTTACAACTAAGCCAAATCTTATGCTTGCAGGAATGGATGGAGTTTCTTATACTACTCATTCCACAAAGCTTTCTATAGGAGACCGTCTGTTTATTTATACCGATGGTGTTACTGAGGCTACAAATGCTTCAAATGAACTTTATGGAGAAAACCGTCTTATTACAGTCATGAAATATGCTATAAATAAATCCTCAAAAGAAATTCTTGACATTGTTCGAACCGATATTGATGAGTTTGTAGATGATGCGCCTCAGTTTGATGATATCACTATGCTTGAGATGTCCTACTTAGGTAAAAAAGTGTAAAGGTCGGAGTGCAAATGAGTGAGAGTAAAGAGTTAGAGATAAAAGCCTCAGACGAAAGTATGCAGACGGTAAATGCTTTTATTCATTCTGTTTTACCGGCGTGTTGTGATGAAATGCTTATAAATCAGATTGACCTGGCGGTTGAAGAAATATTTGTGAATATTGCCCATTACTCAGGTTCAGAGACGGCGATGATTTGCACTAATTATCATATAAGCGGTGATGGCAGTGGGACTTTGACGGTTACCTTTAAGGATAGCGGTAAGCCCTTTAATCCGCTTGATAGGGATGACCCGGATTTAACTTTAAGTGCCGAAGAGCGTAGAATAGGCGGGCTTGGAATTTTTCTTACAAAAAAATTTATGGATTCTGTGGAGTATGAATTTGCGGACGGAAAGAATATCCTGAAGATTACTAAGAAAATTTGCTGACAATCGGCAACAGTCGGCAAGCATAGCTTGCCTCTGAGCCGCTCTTTCGATGAACCTAAATGTGTAAGGCCGCTGGCGGCCGGTGTTCTATAGCAGGGCGTTAAGAAAATTGCATTGCAATTTTTAGCCCTACTACCATCCCGCTGTCGCAGCCCGTTTTTTAACGGTTCTTCGATTGTAGGCTTATTCAACAGACAGAATACTATCCATTCCTGTAGCTTCCAGCACCTGTTTAGTAAAGGCAGAAGGCTGGCGAATAATCATCTTGCCACCGGTTGGCAGCATCAGCTTGTGAGCCAGCAGAACTACACGCAATCCCGCACTTGAAATATACTGTATGTTAGAAAGATTCAGATAAAGAGTCTGTATATCTTTTGGAATCTGTTTAAGCTTTGCTTCAAGCTCTGGAGCTGTTCCAGTATCCAGACGTCCGCCAATTACGAGTTCAAGTGAATTAGAAGATTTGTTTTCTGTAATAGTCATATATTTATTTTCTCACTGTTTTTGTAAAATTGCAATATAGATTGCTTCGTCGCTGCGCTTCTCGCAATGACGGAGCCTTTTCTTACATTGTATCGCCGACAGAACTGCAGCATACTCTAAAGCCAAGACTACTGCTTTTTCCGTTCGGTGCACTTCCACTGCGATAGAAGACAGTACACTGCTGGGGGTCATCAAGCCAGCTGCCTCCTCTTTTTACATGCATATCTCCTGTGCTTGGTCCATGAGGATTTGTCTGGGCTCCGGTTGGGAGACTTGGTATGTAATAATCCCAGCACCATTCGGCAACGTTTCCACACATATCATAAAGCTTGAGTCCATTAGGATCCTTGCAGGCCACATCGTGAGTTGTAATGGCAGAGTTTTCTCCATACCAGGCAACCGCATTTATATTTGAACTACCTGCATAAGGTGTAGGATTTGAGGCTTTGCCGTCGCGGGCTGCATATTCCCATTCTGCTTCTGTTGGAAGTCGAAAGCCGTTTGCTGTAAAGTTGCAGTTGATTCTTTTCCAGACAGGGCTGGTTGCTTCAAAAGCACTTAAATCAGTTGAGGTACCAATGCTATAGCAGGGCATCAGTCCGTTGAGTTTACTGAGCATATTGCAGTATATGATTGCTTCGCACCAGTTCACACTTTCAACAGGACGATTTTCACCCTGCAGCTTCGAAGGATTTTTACCCATGACATTTGCATATTGCAGTTGCGTTACAGGCACTTCGCTTAAATAGAAGCTTACGAGAGTTACAAGGCTGTTGTGTGAGCCACCGCCCATTACAAACTGGCCTCCAGGTATTAATATCATTTTAGGATTTTTACCAAGAGTTACTCGAGACTTGTCTGTTGTCTGTGCGGCACCATCGCCTTCTTTAACAACCTTTACCGGAACTCCACAGCGTGAACAGAATTTATCCATTGTGCTGAGTGCATTTCCACATTCTTCGCAGGAGCGTAAGATTTTTACATCGCTGGTTGGATATCCGCAATTAAAACAAAAATGAGCTTCATCAGGAAGCAGTTTGCTACATTTGATACATTTCATGGCATATATTATATCACAAGCTTACAAATTTTGGAAAACAAATCATTTTAGCATTGATTTCTGGCGCTGTCTGGCTTATCTTTAAATATATTGATTTTTAAGAGGTGATTATGAAGGTTTTACTGGTGAATGGAAGTCCAAGAGCTAACAGCAATACTTTGTTGGGGCTGCACGAAATGGAAAAGATTTTTGCGGCTGAAGGAATTGAGACAGAGATTTTTAATATCGGGAATAAAGATATCCGGGGCTGTATTGCCTGCGGCCGATGCGGCGAGTTGGGGCGTTGCGTTTTTGATGATGCAGTGAACGAGTTTGCCAAAAAGTTTGAGGGGGCAGATGGCATTGTTGTGGGGTCACCGGTTTATTACTCAGCTCCAAACGCAACTGTTCAGGCTTTTTTACAGAGACTTTTTTACAGCAGTAAGTTTGATAAGACTATGAAGGTAGGTGCCGGCTTTGTTTGTGCCCGCCGCGGTGGTACAACTGCTTCTTTTGATGTTCTGAATAAGTTTTACACAATCAGCGGAATGCCGGTTGCCAGCAGTCAGTACTGGAATAATATTCACGGGGGTGCCTGTGGAGAAGCGGCTGAAGATGCAGAAGGAATGCAGACTCTAAGAGTTCTTGCCCGCAACATGTCCTTCCTTATGAAGTCCATAGCTCTCGGAAAAGAGAAGTACGGACTTCCAGAAAAAGAAGAACATGCCTGGACGAACTTTATTTAATTTGTCGCGGGCGTGGCCAGGCGTTGTTGCCGGCTTCGCTACCGGCCTTGTTACCGGCGTGTCTTCGACTTATTCAGCCGAGGTCTCGCCGGTGTCGCTGCCGGCAATTTTTCTTGCCAGGTAAACAAATGGAGTATCCAGCAGACTGGTTGCGATGTAAATTACGTAGCAGCTTCCTGTGATTGCGAGAAGCTCTCGGAAGGTGTAGATGCCAAGGAAAGCTCCAAAGTTAAAGAGCACAATGTTTACAAACTGAGAAATCAAAGTAGAAAAGTTGTTGCGGAACCAGAGCATTTTTGTGTGACTGCCGGTTTTCTTTTCGGTGAGCTTCCACCAGGCGTGGTAAAGTGAAACATCAACGAACTCAGAAATTACATAAGCAATCAGGCTTGAAAGCAGCATACGTGGAGTGTTAGAGAAAAGGCCGCGAACAAACTCGCTTGCCCAGTCGCCTTCTGCAGGATTGTAACGAACCCACATAAAGCTCAAAAGAATAAAGCTCAGGCTTGTGAAAACGCCGGCAAGAACACCCTTGTTGGCTTCCTTCTTTCCATAAAGCTCGCTGAGAATATCAGTTGCGAGGAAGGTTGCCGCAAAGAGTGTGTTACCCAAAGTCTGATCCATACCAAAAGCGTGCACAAGAATAGTAACTTCGATGTTTGCAAGAACAGTACAGATTCCAATCCAGGTGAAAAGTCCGCCCTTACCAAAAACTTTCAAAAAGAGCAGAGTGCCCCCGAAAGCCACTAAAAGTGTGATAACGAGAAAAAGTTCATTCATTTGAAATGACCTCAAAAAATAGAATTGACCTGGTTTTGATTCGCAGCAAACGTGGCCGTGCGCCATGTTGTAAATCTCCGTGTTGCCGCCGGCAGGAAGGACTTCGAACTGCCGTTGTGTCCGATTAAAATATAGGATTTTTATGATTTATGCAACCACTGTCATTGCGAGAAGTGCAGCCAGCCCCGTCATTGCGAGGAGCGAAGCGACGTGGCAATCCATTAATGCCATTGTCGTCACTCGACAAAAGTCTTATTTTATTGTAATACACCTATATATATATATAGTGACATGGAGTGATTTATGAAAAAGATTTTTATTTTATTTGGTTTATTGAGTGTTTTATTGTGTAGTTGTGCTTCAACTTCTTTAACAGAAACTAGATATGGTAATACAGATACGAAGGTTTCAAAAGAAGAAGTAGAATGGTTTTTTAATCAAGAATATTGGACTACAGAAAATTATTTAATGAATAAGACGCAAACTTACAATATACCTTCATCATGGTGGGGAGGTGGTGATGCACGTCGTTTCCAAAGAATGACCAATGCTTTTAAGGCCAAATTTAATGAATTAATTAACTTAAATGAAATGTCCGGAGATGATTATCTTTTATTTCAGCGAATTAATAAAGAAGTATATGGTCATCCTCAAATTGATTATTATAATAATGTACCAGAATGGTATTCTTCTTTTTTGAAAGATAAAGAAATAAATAATAATACCTTTACAGTAAAATTTACTAATACAACAGATGAAACATTTCATCTAAAGATACATACTAATTCTCCATGGAGATGGTATAAAGTTGATATTAAACCTCATGAAGAAAAATATTTTACATTGCCTGATATGGAAGAAAATACTTTCATAAGTTTTCAGGATGATAAATATAAGCTTTTTACTTATGTTGGATTTGAAAGTTGTGCATGTGATGAAGGTTATGAATATTCAAAATATTTATTTTCAAACTACAGTCTTGATTTTACATTTAATCCAAACAATATAAAAAGAAAAAAGTCATCAGGTGATACATATTATTATGACTGGAAACTTGTTCCAAGATATGAAAATGAAGATAATATAATTAAGCATTATATGGATCGTTCAAATCAGGTAATACCTACAAATACAGAAAATCTTGGAAAATAAAAAAATGGGCTGTCTTAAGACAGCCTATTTTTTTCAGGGCATCCGCATTATAAAATAAAACTCTGAATCTGGCGCGAGGGAGCGGGGCGTGGTACAAAAACACTCTTTTTGTTGCTTATTTTAAATATTGCTCTGCGAGTTTTTCTATCTGTCTGGTGTTTACAGGAAGCTCTGAAGTTTCTGTTGAAATTATCAGATTTTTGCCGGGGTAGATGCCGTTGTTTTCGTAAAGGCGGAGTTTACGGGCAGCGGTGGTGGCGTAATCTGCGTCGTCCATCATGCCAAAGTGTTCCCAGAGAAACTCTTCTCGTGTGCGCAGGTTCAGGCAAATGAAGTCTGGGTGGAAAATATGGTGGCTGCCGTTTTCTGTTTTTAGTTTTACCGGGAACTCGTAGCGGTAGGGAATATTTAGGCGGTTCAGTGTGTCAGCGATTATGATTTCGGATTTGGAGCGGACTCGTTCATTGCGGGCTGTGAGTAAGACTGGTGCCTCTGGAGAAAAGGGCTTTGTTTCATAGTCTATGGTTTGCCAAAGTTTTGAAAATTGTTCGTCTGGCAGGCAGACTGGTGTAATGAGTGGCTGTCTTTTTTTGTGGAGCAGCGAAAAAAGGCGTTCGGCGAGAGTTGTTTTTTTATAGCTGTTTATGGCTGCCTGCAAAAGCCGAGATTCTTTTTTAAGTGAATCAATTAGCAGTTTGTCGTAATCTTTTTGGGCCAGAGCCTTTACAAGCTTAAAGTTTTTCGCAGGGATGTAGATGCCGCAGGTGTCGCCGGCCATAGTTTTATGATAATACTGGGTAACGCGGTTACTGCTGGTGACTCGCAGAGAACCGGCCGGCGCCTTTTTGACTTCTTTGAGCTTAGTGGCGAGCAGAGTATTAAGTTCTGCCAGCCGCTTTTGAAGCAGTGGCTCAATAAAAAGAGGGGTCAGAGGTTGATTTTCTATAGTTTTTGTAAACTGCATATTATAAAGGTAAAAAGAAATGCGCTGGAAGGCAAGAGAAAAGTAGCTAAATTTTGAAAAAATGGCTAAAAATTGAGAAATGTGGAGGAAATAATTGCAGTGTTACGGCTAAGGTTGTGTTATGTGGCGGTTTTAGCCGTAAGCTGGCGGTAAAAGAATCCCGGGGAAGCCGAGAATCTGCCGATATTACGGCTAAAAGTGTCCTTTGCGTGTTTTTTAGCCGTAACCACGCAAAGAAGATGACACAAAATAAAGCTTGAGAAGGTGACTTATCGATGATGTTACGGCTAAAAACGGTGTCGGCGAAACTTTTAGCCGTAGACAGACTGCGAAATGAGGCAGAAGAGGCCTTAAATCTTCCTGCATTACGGCTAAAAAGTCTAAATCGAGGCATCTTAGCTGTAAAACTCCTGATTTAAGTTTTGAAATCAGGCTGCTTTTCACGGAAATTACGGCTAAATCAGAGGTTGCTTAGGTTTTTAGCCGTAGCACCTCCTGGTTGTGAAAGGATTTTGATACGACCTTCGGGCTACTCAGCCACCGGAGATTCTTCTGCATGGCGGTGAGTGTAAATATAATTCACAATTGCCATGCTTATGATGATGATGTAGCCGGCGAGGCTCATCCAGTCCGGGAACTGTCCGAAGAAAACAAGACCAAAAAGTGTAGAGAATAAAATCTGCGAATAATCGTAAATAGAAATCTTACTGGCAGGTGCATGGTAGTAGGCGGCAGTGATTGAGAACTGTCCTCCGGCCGCGCAGGCGCCTGCACACAAAAGCATGAGAGTCTGCTGCAAGGTCATAGGATTAAAGCTTGTAATCAGATAAGGTACCGAAAGCATCATAGAAAAAGCAGAGAAAATTAAAATAATTATTTTCCCATTGCATTTGAGGTAACTTAATTTACGTATGCTGGCATAAGCAAGGCCAGCTCCAACGCCGCCCATAAAGGCAGCCAGGGTTGGAATCATCTGAGTGAAATTAAACGAAGGTTTTACAATCAGAATGGATCCGGAAAAAGCAATTATAATACATACCAGCGGCACCGGTCTGATTTTTTCGCGCAGAATTATGTAGCAGAATATGATAGTAAAGAAGGGCGCCATTTTATTGAGGATTGCCGCGTCGGCAAGCAAAATGTGGTCTATTGCGTAAAAGTTCCCGAAAACACCCACTGAGCCGGCAAAGGCGCGGAGGAACAGATAAAGCGGAGCTCCCTTTGGAATGCGCACTGCTTCACGTCCCTGGTGGCGGACATCTCGCAAAGTTCCGCCCAGTGCGATTAAAAAGGCCACTGCGTTTCTGAAAAAAGCCTTCTGCACAAAATGAATATTGCCGGCCAGCCTTACAAAAACGGCCATGAGTGCAAAGAAAAATGCCGAGCAGATTATAAAAAATATTCCCTTAGAAGTATTTGATAAGGACTTCATTTCTTTAATTATACTGTATTTCTGAAGGTTTGTCATTTTCAAACGAATGTCATTGCAAATATGGAAACTGTCATCCTGAACTTAGGGAGCGACGGCTGAAAGCCGTAAAAATGCTCCGGTGGAGCATTTTTAGCGAGTCTCCGAGCAGCTGTGCTGCGAAGGGGTAGGAATCTATTTTCACAAGATGCTGAAATAAATTCAGCATGACGTTTGTTTGACTTGACTTTTAATACTTTCGTATTAGACTTGACTTATGTTCATTTTAGGGCAGACTCTGATTCTGCTGGGATTTGCTTTGCAAATCTTTAACTTAATAATAGATATCCGCTTTATTCTTTCTAAGAGACACACTGTTACGCAGAACAGAAGGAGTCAGTTTCTTGATTTTCTGATTTTAGACATGATAATGCTTTTCTGCGCAGTTTATCTGATTATATTTTTTGTAAAGCTGCAAACTCCCTGGGTAGGAATACTCTTGTTTGCCGGCGCAGTTTTTGTTACAACTGTTCTGCTCTGGATTTTTAATCTTAC
The DNA here is from genome assembly GCA_946537975.1 of uncultured Treponema sp. Classification (GTDB taxonomy): domain Bacteria; phylum Spirochaetota; class Spirochaetia; order Treponematales; family Treponemataceae; genus Treponema_D. The sequence goes on from CAMNGG010000284.1 coordinate 11,236, forward strand.
AAAAGAAATCAGAACTTCGGCCTTTGCTATTTCCGAAACTCTGATTGGAATTGTCGAGGCCCGTGACCCGAACCTGAATGGTCACAGTCTTCATGTTCAGGAGCTTTCACTTTTGATTTATAAAAATCTGCCGGCCGGCTTCAAGCGCAGAATAAATGAAGAAAACCTTAAGTACGCGGCCCTTTTTCATGATGTCGGAAAACTCGGAGTTCCAGAAGCAATTCTGAATAAGCCCGCTGCCCTTAATCCAGAAGAATGGAATGTCATGCGCCGCCACCCGGAAATCTCCGTGCAGATTCTGCGCCCGCTAAAATCCTTTGAGCTCATTAAAGAATGGATTATGTATCATCACGAAAGAATCGACGGTGCAGGCTATTATAATATCCCCGGCGACAAGATTCCTTTTGCCGCCCGCATTATTTCCGTTGCCGACACTTACTCCGCAATAACCATGGCCCGCTCTTATAAGCCGGGAAAGTCCCACGAGGAGGCTATTGAAATCCTGCAGCGGGTAGAAGGCAAGCAGCTGGATACCTACATCGTTTCGCTTTTCTGTACAATTCCAAAAGAGGATGTGCTTGCCTGCATGGACCGCGTAAAAGAGAAAATTCGCAATCAGTCTTCGGTGTCTGATATGCTGGAGGTGTAAGGTAAGGGTGGGGGGAAGTCTCCCCCTCGCTCCCAAGTCCTCAGTCGCTCACTCGCTTTCAGCTCGTTCGCTCCTTCCGGTTTTGTCCGCTACCCCCTCTGCGGGCTCAAACGCCGCCCGCAACGCCCGCTTTAAGTAAACTCGGTTACAATGCCTGCTTCTTATAATTTGGCTGTGGAAGTTTTATATTGTGTCGTCAAAATTACATATAAAATGCGGAAAAGCCCCGTGTTAATATGTAATTTTGAAGGTTAGACTTTCAATTTAAAGTGAAAAATACATATTATTTGTAAGAGTGGCGCATTTAAATATGTAATTTGAAAGGTAAAATCAAGGCTGAAATTAGTATTTCTAGCTGAATTTACATATTAACCGGTACGGATTCACAGTTTTATATGTATTTTATTTTGAAATTGAAATGATTTTTAAATGAAGATACCTGAAACTTCATGTTTAGAATTACGCGAATTAGTCAGAGAAATACGTTCTTTCTTAGCATCTTCAAGCGTTTTTTCTAACAGAAGCTTATCTTCTCCTGTTATAATTTTTGAATCCTTAAATAAGAAACAAGTCCATTGTTTTTGAATACTTTTATGGAATCCTTCACAAAACGATTTTATAGAAATCATTAATGCATCTTCAGTATTGATGTTCTCTCCAATTTTATTTATTAAACAGAGAAATGGATAACCATCATTCTTATGTCTTCTCTCGTATAGAACAACTATTGTTTGATCGGGATTTACCAAAGCAACACTACTGTGATCTACAGCCTGATGACAAAGGTCTACCTCTTTCATTTGTTTTTTTTCCATAAAGTGTTCCTGTTCAACATAGATAATTACGATTTGTTTATTGGATAATCGCTGCCATAAACTAGTCGTTTCTCATATCCGTTTTGTAATAGATATTCTAGATTTTCCTGAGGAATAAATGCTGTATCTCCGTAGAGTTGAGAATATTTATCAAAAAGATAAGTCACTTCTTTAAGATTTCTGCAATGTGCTAGAGTAACTTTCACAGTTGGAAAATCTTTGTACCATTTTTCGTATAAACAAGGTGAGTCATCTTCTGATATGCCTGTATGTAAAATAATTGGAAGATTATGAGTTGCAGCATAATCAAAAGTTTGAGTCAGCAACTCTGCTCGTTCTGGAATTTCAGGATTCCAATTATGACTTCTTGGATGGATTTTCAAACCACAATATTCAGGGACTTCGGTTAAAACCTGGTCAAACGTAATTCCAGAAAAATGAAAAAGTGGAACTACCCAATAATATGCTTTTGCATCAATGTGTAATTCTTTAGCTGTCAATAATGCATTTTTTACTTCATCACGAACTTTTTCATATAATGAAATGATTTCTTTTTTATTATCTGGATGAAGCGGGCCACAAGAAGTTGTACTCATAAAATTACAGCCGACTTTTCCTTGTTGCTGTAGATTCGAGAAGACTTCTTTTGCAGAAAAATATCTATCTCTCCATTGTCCTATATGAACATGATGATCAAAACCTTCATCCACTATTTTCCAAGTTCCTTTAACTTTGCTTCACGCCAATCTAAAACAATCTTTTTATTTAAGGCAGCCACCTTACAGAAATGACGATTGATTTTTAGTGGGTCACCATCAGGATTTTCATTTGCATTACGGACCATACAAGGAGCACAAAAAGCTGCTTTATCACACTTGCAGCATTCTCCGCCTCCCATATCTTTGAATTGTAAAGACCGAAGCCATTTCATTTTTTCTGAGTTTTCCCAGATGTTTTTGAGAGTATCATTCTGAAGTGAACCTAGAACCATTTCCTGCCAGCCAGGACATGGATAAATATTTCCATTTGCAACCATACAACAAGTAGAAACACCAACGCCACATAGTCTTCTTTCTGGATTATGACAGAAGGCATTACAATCATTCTCAAACTCTGGTTCAAGAACTCGTTTTTTATAATCCTCATCTTCCGCCATAATGTCTTTTATAACTTTTCCAACTTCATCAAGGTTTAGGCGATTATCCAGATTATCCGTGCTATGGTCATAACGAGCCATCATTGTATAATCTGTAATAGCACGGATTTTATGTTCGTGAGCCCAATGCATAACTTCGCCGAAATCATCTTTATTAGCTTTCATTGTTGGACAAGAAACTTGCACCGGTATATCATTCTCAATCAATTTTAATATTGCACTTTTTGTCTTCTCAAAACTACCCGGAAGTTTTGTAATTGCATCATGATGTTCTGGATTCATTGAATAAAGTGAAACTTGAACAGAACTGAGACGAGTCTCCTTCATAGTTTTAATACTTTCATCATTCAGTAATGTGAGATTAGATAGGATATTTACACAAAAATCACAATCTTTTGCCGCTTTTAGAAAATCAATAAAATGCGGATGTAGCATTGGCTCTCCGCCACTGAGAGTTACACTTAAAACCTGCATTTCGCTCAATTGTTTTAGCGTATTATAATACATTTCATCTGTAATATTATAAAGTTTGTTTTCGTGTGGAATATAACAGTGAACACAACGTTCATTACATTTTGAAGTAAGCTCAATCTGAAAACTTGTAAGGTGCGGTTTGTCTTTAAAATGCTGTTCAAGATAATCCTGAGTACTCATTCTTGAACGCATAATTGGAGGAGTAAAATCTTCACGAATTGTTTTCGGTTCAAAATCTTTGTAACTGAAACAATGCTCATTTTTATTACATTCTTCAGGAGTTTCACCTTTTACAAGAAAACCGTCTGTTACTAATTCGTCATAAAATTCCTGTGCGTCTTGCTTTACTGTTTCAAAATCTGCATCAATGAAACTCTTGCAGATTTTTGTAGTAAGCTCATCCAGAGTCTGTGCTTCACGAGACAGCGCCATTATAAAGACCGTGCCACTTTCATCCATTACGCGGTCATTAAAAATGCCTGTTGAAGTGATATATCCTGCTCCATCATAATTTCTAATAAAAGTGTCGAATTTTTGACGATAATACATGACTGTTATTCTCCATAAAATAATCTGCCACCTTATTTTACATAGCGGGCAGACCTACTATTCATTACGCGACTATTTTGCTCTATCACATCTTCTACAATAGCTATCAGAACCATAATTGTCGGCTGGACATCCAGCTGCATATGAGCCTTCTGTCTTGTTCTGAGCAATTACCTTTGGCTTAGAATATTTCATATCATTCTCCTTCTTTTTGATAAGATGTTATCCGCACAACGTACGGTATTTTAAAACTGCACAGGCTTATAAAATTTGAATGCAGTTCAAAATACTAAAAATATCATGTATATTGGAGCTAATTATTCATAACTCCAATAATATTATGTTATTATACACTGTATTATAAGGTATTTAAAGTTTAAAACACTAATTTACCAAGCATATTATGTTTATTTCTGCGTAAAAACTGACAAAATCTATAATATGACTACGCAGAAAATTTTTATTAATAATCTGAAAAAATATAGAAAACAGGCAGGATATACGCAGGCTCAACTTGCAGTTCTGATAGACAAAAGTTTTAACTATATTAATGGAATTGAATGCGGAGTTTCTTTTCCACCTCCAGATGTTATCGATAAAATTGCAGAAATTCTAAAAATCAAACCTTTTCAACTCTTTGATGAAAATGGAAGTACTCGTAATATAATATCTTCAGACAGAGAGACTTTTATTTCTGATCTTTCAAAAAAAATTATTTCAACTATGGAAACAAAAATCCAAAAAGATATTTTTGAAGCAATAAAAGATATAGACTAATTACCTAATTTCATTTGCAATCCCACCTCATTGTGTTATACTTTTCTCATGCCTACAGTTTTTTCTGAAAAAGGATATCGATTTTTCTTCTTTTCAAATGAAGGTACCCCTCAAGAACCTTGTCATATTCATGTAAGAAAGGATGGAAATCTTGCAAAATTTTGGGTATCTGATAAAATAGAACTTGCAGATTCTTATGGTTTTTCTGCAGAAGAATTGAATACCGCAGAAAAAATTATATCTAAGAATACAGCTAAGATTAAGGGGGCATGGAATGAATTTTTCAGTTGAAAATGCACGGACTCAAAAAGTCTGGTTTGATGAAAATAACATGTGGCTCTTACTCATTGATGGCAGACAGCTTTCAATTCCTAAAGCATATTTTCCAAATTTCAAAAATGCCTCAAATGAATCTCTTTCTGATTACAGTCTTTCTGGAGGCGGAATAGGAATCCATTGGGATAATCTTGATGAAGATTTGTATGTTCCTAATCTTTTGCTGGGTATCTATTCTGTTGAAAAGAAATCTGTTTCTGCATAGTTATTTAACCCACGAATGAATTCATTAAATACCTGGCCTTACAGAAACATACCTGTCTATAAATCGAATTTCTCAAAGATTGAGCAACAAATAAAAGAATCTGATGTGCTAATTACTGATGGCACACATCGTATTGTTGGTCTGAATTTTAACGAAAAAGATGACTCTCCAAAGATAACTGTACAGTGTTTAAGAAGTGAAGTTGCGTATGCAAAACAAGTGGCTTTCTCTAATCAGATTAGAATTATTACAAATGATAAGCTTTCGGCCTATTTCTTCCATAAATATATGACTGGTGATTATATTATGGCAGAAGATTTTCAACCTGCCGCAAGAATATATGCAAAGTTGATAAGAGCAGGTGTCGTGAAATATTCTAGGAAATAACATGCAGGGTTTTAGGGGCTGCAGCGAGGGGGAGACTTCCCCCTCATTTATTACATATTTTTTGATATAATCATACAATTTCAGGGCGCGGCGTCTTGTTATAATCACCATTAGTATGAGAGACAATACTGTAAATATGACGGAGGGCAGTCCTGTCCGTCTGCTGCTGGCTTTTTCGGTGCCGATGCTGATTGGTAATATTTTTCAGCAGCTTTATAATCTTGTGGATTCGGTGATTGTGGGGCAGTTTGTTGGGGCCCAGGCTCTGGCGGCTATTGGGGCTACCGGTTCGATTACCTTTTTCTTTTTTGCGCTTTGTAACGGAATTGGCGCGGGTGGCGGAATTGTCACTTCTCACTTTTTTGGCGAGGGCAGTACCGATAAGGTAAAAAACTGTATCGCAAACACAGCTTACATTATGCTGGTGATTCCGACTACTATCGGTGCGATTGCATTTTTTACTGCCGGCCCGATTCTGCGCCTGCTCAATACTCCGGATTCTATCATGGCCGATTCTAAGGCTTATATGCAGATTATGTGTGTCTGCATGGTGATGATTTCGGTTTACAATTTTGCATCTTCTATGCTGCGGGCTCTGGGAGACTCTAAAACTCCTCTTTATTTTTTGATTTTTTCCTGCATTCTCAACGGCGTGCTGGATGTGATTTTTGTTTACAATCTTAAGCTTGGCGTTTGGGGTGCGGGTATTGCAACTCTGATTTCCAACATGGTCTGTGGCACTCTCTGTCTGGTTTTTGCCTTTAAGACAAATCCTTATTTTAAGATGAGCCGCAGCGACTGGCGGGTAAACCCTGTGATTATTGGCCGCTGTATTAAGCTTGGCGTGCCTCTTTCTCTGCAGTTCTCGCTGATTGCAATTTCCTGTATGGCACTTCAGCGTGTTGTAAACTCCTTTGGGCCTGTTGCAGTTGCGGCCTTTACTGCGACCAGCCGCATTGAGCAGCTGATTCACCAGCCTTATGGAACTTTGGGAACAGCTCTTTCAACCTATACCGGCCAGAACTACGGAGCCAAAAAGCACGACCGCATTATAGAAGGCTACCGCAAGAGTATGATTATGATGGCCATTTTCACCGTGCTCATGATTCCGTTGATTCAGATTTTTGGCCAGCCTATTACCCGCCTTTTTGTAAAGGAGCCTGAGGTAATTGAGATGGGCGCCCGAGCCCTGAGAATTACCAGCTGGTTCTATATCTTCCTTGGTGTGATTTATGTTGTGCGCGGAGTTCTCAACGGAATCGGCGACGCAACCTTTGCCCTGATTAACGGCGTGACTGAAGTTGTGGGCCGCTTTGTTGTGCCGGTGGCTCTGTGCGCAGTTGCGGCGATTGGCGTCTGGGGCATCTGGTGGTCGGTCGGAATCGTCTGGTTCTTAAGCGGGCTTACCGCCTGGCTGCGCTATCTTTATATGAAAAAAAAGATTTAATAGATGGCCCTGTCATCTTCCTGCTGTGCTTGCCGACCTGCCATCGTTACCTTCTGATCTGCTTCTGTTGATAAAAATCATTATTCCCGCAGTAAGCAGATAGAGGACTGCATAAATCACAAGGGCAAAAATCAGACTGTTCTGATTATTATCAATAATAAGGAGAGCATTCAGAAAGTTAAAGAGTAAATGGATGATAGTACAGTAAATCAGATTTCTGTGCTTTCCGAAAATGTATCCCATAATAATGCTTATACCTATGACAGCCCCCATAAAGGAAACTGCATAAACTATCAGATTTAATGGAGATAAGCCTTCCATTAACCAGAGCGGCGTATGCCAAAATCCCCAGACAAGGCCTGTAATCACAGAACCTTTAAGAATCCCTTTCTTAGCTGATACCTCCGTAAAGAAATATCCTCTCCATCCGGGTTCTTCTGCTGTGGGGCCCATGAGCAGCTGTAAAATAAACAGCAGCGGGTAGGATGCATAATCCTGATTAATCAATTCTCCTATGCTTTTATGATTAACCGTACCAAGAACAATAACAGTAATTGCAAATATAAGGGTCGGAATAATGATTGAGATTAAAATCCATTTGATTCTCAGCTTCTCGGCAAATAAACCTTTTAGAAATTCTTTTCTGGATGAATCCTTAAGCAGGCGTTTTGCCCAGATCATCAATACGACCAAAGACACCCATGATATGACTAACGGTGCATAATTTGACATGCTCTCCATTGGCACGCCGAACGCTACTATCAGCAGACATAAGCCCAGGGCAATATAGAAGCCCACGTATGTGAGGATAGCGAAAAAGCACAGATTTTTTTTACTTGCTTCCATGATAAATACCTCTTTCTTTATGTTCTTATACCGTAAAGCATAAAGTATGGTATCGTACCAGGGTCAAGCGTAATTTTATGATTTTATGACTGGTGCAAAAACTTCCAGAAAACTCTCGGCGCATTTTCCCAGATGAGATACGAGCAGTGGTTTTATATAGCAGTATCTGCCTAACTTAATATTGTTCTCTGCAACCCACTTCATACACTTAGCATATTCATCCATCAGAGGATCATAAGAGGGACTGTCTCTTACCACAGTGTAAACGCATTCAATCTCTTTTTCTTCAGACTCTTCTGCCACAAAAACTGCATTTTCGCCAATGCCTTCGGGAGTTAATTCAATTCGTCTTACCATGCTTCTGATTATTATCATCTGCTCATCAGCTTCTGTCTTGAACTTTGCCCCCGTTTCTGTGCTGACTAAATCGTCTATCTTATCAATGAGTTTTAATGGTTTTACATTCTTAATTGTGTATTTTCCGAGATAGCTGCTTATTTTTTCACAGTCTTTTATACCTCTTAACACACTGTCTTTTTGTTTTTGTAATTCGGCCAGCTGGATTTGCAGTTCCTTCTGACGTTTCTTAAATACATTGTATATTCCCTTGATTGTGTCTGAGTCTTGAATCTGCTGGATTTCCTTAACACCCAGGTCCATCGATCTGTACAACTGAATACCAAGAAGTTTCAATACTTCTTCGTTATCATATTCGCGATAAGAGTTATCAGCGCATCTGACAGGAGTGATAAGCTGTTTTTCTTCATAGTACCTTAAACGGTCTTTGGATATTCCAGTTATCTTTTCAACATCTCCTATTGATAAACCCATTTTTATACCTCAGTTTTTATAATTCTGTTCAGTTATTTTGAAAAAATTTCTGATTCACTCAATATGGAATATTAACACAAAATTGTGGAAAATCTCTATAAAAAACTGTTTCTGAGTAAAAAACATGATTGTCTGACTTGCCTGAAATAATATAGTATATAAAAACAAACTGATGAAATCCCGTAAAAAGCATAGTATAATTATTGCTGCAAGAGCGCTTGTGATGACTGGCGGCCTGCTTATTTTGATGGTCTCCGGTTTTACTGCTTGTGGCAAGCCGAAAGGTGACCAAGGAGAAATACAAATGAGTAAAAATTTTGATTCAGAAGTTAAACGTTTAACTAATATAAAGGCCTTTGATCTGGCAGATGTAAAGCTTGAAGACGAATATTTTCTTGATGTAACTCAAAAGGATGTAGATTTTCTCAACACCTTTGATGTGGACCGGCTTTTGTATAATTTCCGGCTCACGGCGGGGGTACCGAACAAGGCAAAAGCTCCCTATAGCGGCTGGGAAAACACCCGAATCGGTGGCCACACTCTTGGTCACTATCTTGCGGCGGCGGCTCAGGGACTTGCGGGCGGTTATGGGGACTGCAAGGGGGGGGATGGTCTTGCTCTGCGCGAACGTCTTGCATTGTTGATTAATGGCCTTGCAGAGTGTCAGGCAGCAAGTGGCCGTGACGAACGCTGCAAGCCGGGCTTTATCTTTGGCGCAACAATGGCAGACCCCGCAAAGCCTGAGCTTCAGTTTGATAAGCTGGAAGAAGGAAACCAGGCAGATACCTGGGTGCCATGGTACACGATGCACAAAATTATGAACGGACTTGTGGAGACGGCGAAGCTTGCGGGTGGTCAGACGGCTGAGCAGGCCCTGGATATTGCCGAAAAGCTTGGCGAATGGATGTACGAGCGAACCTCCCGCTGGGACGAGGAAACAAGAAAGAGAGTTCTTTCTGTTGAATATGGCGGAATGAATGACTGCCTTTACGAGCTTTATAAAACTGCGAAGGCGGCCGGCTATGAGCAGGCAGAGCACTTTAAGCAGGTAGCCCATACCTTTGACGAAGAATATCTTTTTAAGGAGATTCTGACGGCGCCTCTGGTAAAAGGAAAAGATGCCAATATTTTGAATAACCGCCACGCAAATACAACAATCCCGAAATTTGTTGGCGCGGTGAATCGCTGCCTTACCTTAAAGGAAGATGGCGACCCTGCAACTGAAGCAGAGCAGAAGCAGTATCTTGAATACTGCAAGGCCTTCTGGAATCTGGTTACTCAGCATCACACTTATATTACCGGCGGCAACAGCGAGTGCGAGCATTTTGGAAAGGATGATATTCTGGATGCTGAGCGCAGTAATACCAACTGCGAGACCTGTAATGTTCACAATATGCTTAAGCTCACCCGTGCCCTTTTTATGCTGACCGGGGAGCGCAAGTATGCAGACTATTACGAGAACACCTTTATCAACTCAATTCTGGCTTCCGTAAACCGCGAGACCGGAATGACAACTTACTTTCAGCCAATGGCCACCGGTTGTTTTAAGACCTACTGCAATCCAGATGTAAATAAAAACTACTTCTGGTGTTGTACGGGAACCGGCCTCGAAAACTTTACCAAGCTTGGCGACAGTATCTATTTTTATGATGAAGACATACTGTACGTAAATCAGTTTGTGAGTTCCGAGGTGAAGTGGCGGGCAAAAAATGTGGTGATTAGCCAGAGCTCTGCGCTGCCGGATGAGGGGAAGATCGAACTGACAATTGGCGGTGATGCGGCCTTCAAACTCGCTCTTCGCATCCCGGACTGGGTGGCTGGAGAGCCGGAGATTTCGGTAAACGGAGAAGCACAGAAGGCGGAAAATAAAGACGGATATCTCTGTCTGAATCGCGGCTGGAAAAGCGGCGACAAAATTTATCTTACCCTGCCAATGGATCTTCGCGCTTATAACTTGCCGGACAACCGCCGCTGCTATGCGTTTAAGTATGGACCGGTGGTTTTGGCTGCGGAACTCGGCCGCGACGATAAAATGTCTTTGAGACAGGTCGGGGTGCAGTGCGATGTCTGCGCGAATAAAATTGTCCGTGGTCTCGAACTCCCGCTCAATGGAAACTACGGCGGAACCAGCGGCCTAAAGCCGCTTGCAACAGAAACTCTTCTTGTGAAGGGAAAGCTTGAAAATCAGTTTGAAAAAAAGGATGGCTTGAAGTTCCTTCTCAACTGCGCTGGATTTGACGGGCCTAATCAGTGTAATTTCACCCTCACATTCTCTCCATACTACCGCATCAATAATCAGCGCTATGGAATCTACTGGCAGTTTACCGACTCGCTGGAAGAACTCAAAATGCTTAAGGTGATGGCTCAAAATACTGCCAGCACTGCAAATTACATAGAAGGAATCGGCGTTGGCTACGGCGCACAGACAGAAGGAAATGAAACAACCTGGCCGTTCATTCAGGAAAGTGGCAGCGGCTCAGTTGCAGATCCTCACGAGCTTACCCGTTACGCAAAAGCCGGCGGAAGTTTCTCGTACATGTTCAAGGTTCTGCCAGAGGCCGGCAAACGAATTTACCTCGACTGTACCTTCCTCAAAGCAGACTCCGGTAAACATATAATCATAAAATCCGGCGACACAGTAATTGCAGATTACACGCTGAGTTATGATGGCAACGAAGAAAAGTTTGTAAAAAGGTTTGAGCTTCCAGCAGCATTGACAAATGGTCGTAATGAACTAAGAATCGAGTTCAGTGGTAAAAAAGGCCAGGACTCAGCAAGACTAGCTGCCCCAGTAAGCACCAGCTGGAAATAACCGCAAATTAAATAAAACAATGGGTAAAACTCATTGTTTTTCTTTTTATCCCCCTTTATAATTTAGGTATAAATCTCATTAAAGGAAGAAATTATGAAAAAAATAAATTTTACTGCAATTTTGATTTTGATGGCAGGAATGTTTGTTGGCTGTGCGAGTACGCCTGCGAAGACTACCTCAAAACAAGATACTAATTCTAAAAGTCTTTTTAGAGAAAAAATTGCAAATGAAGAAAAAACTCGAGAAAAATTAAGTGCAGATATTACTGGTATGATGATTAATGATTCAGATCATATTCAGCATTTTATGCTTCAAGTATTCGGATATGATTTAGATAAACATGAATATATATCTAAAGATAGATTCTTTCTTCTTACAGATGTTCAGCCACATGAATCTGCATATTTTAAGATTCCAGATTCATTGAAAGTCGGTGATACTGCTTTTATGATTTATGCATGGGATTTTGAGAATAAGAAGTATATTCCAATCTTCACATCAGACACATTTATGTTTACAACTCGTAGCATCAAATTTAGATATGATGGAATGCTAATCGATAGGAGAACGTGGCAGTATACTAGTGAGAGCATTTCAAAAGAATCTTATGACAAACCTTATGAAATAACATTTGTGGATGCATTCGAAGTTGCAGCTCCATCAGAAGAACATCATTTTTAAGCGTAATCGTAGCTAAGAGTGAAATAATGAAAACAATAACTTTTACAGCAATTTTGATTTTAATGGCCGGCCTTCTTATTGGCTGCGCAACTACTTCAGAAACAACATAATTCTTATAACGGAATAATCAAAAATGATACTGATACAATTCTGCGCTTAGGATTAATGTATAAAACAAACACATGGGCACACTGGTATTACATTGAAATTCCGGCACATGAAGAAAAGGATTTTACAGTTTCTGATTTAGTAAATATTCCAGATGAAGAAAAACTTGATTTTACATATATGTGTATCAAACACCCAAAATACTGGTATCTGCTTACTTTAGGTACAAATGATATCGATACAACTTATGCTACGTACATGAAATATTTATTTGACAATTATAGTCTTGTCTTTTCTTTTGATGAAAATGAATTATTCCAGACTAATTCAGGTGGAAGTTATCATACAAGAAACTGGAAGTTTGTAAAAAGAATTGAATCTGAGGTAAATACTCTAAAAGAAGTGGATTATGATTCAACTATAGCCGTTATCTTTGGAAAATATAGATAAGCATTAAAAGAAATAAAATATATAGACAGTAAAAAGTAATTTTACACCCATTCCTCGAGTTCTTTTTGAACGGTTTCTTTCACCGCCTGGGCGATTTCAGTTGCTTTTGATTTTTTGATTCCGGCTTTCTGGGCAACGGCAAGAATGTTTTCCATTGAAGGATTTTTTCCTTCGCCGTTAATTGTTGTGGCATGTTCTCCACCGATTGAATTACTGAAAGTCAAATCGTATGCAGGGGAAAGCTGCCACAGGTGATTGTTTTCATCATAAAGCCAGGAGAAGTTTTTTGAATGGTCGTCGCGGTTATGGGCAAACACATTAAAACACATTAATCGGAAAAGCTTCTCAACTTCTGCATTGTTTTTGGTGAGCTGTAAGGTTAGAAGACACAATGTGTTGTAATCAAGATTTGGAATTCTATGACTCGTTTCCAAAAGAGCCGAGGCACTTGCCATCAATACCCTGTCTGCACCAAGATAATTTCTATCGAAGCGTTTTGTTCCAAAATAGCCGGAACATTTTTTTGATGTGAAAAGCTGGAAATCGTTTATTGTAATTCCACAGTTTTTTGCACATTGATTATATTCATATTCTTGTCGGCCAATTTCTTTTGAATCCACGCTTGAAGGAAATTTTATAATCCAGTCTTCATCATCAATCTTGGCAAAAACTTTAGGCCGTGCTCCACCTGAAGAACCACCGGCTGCGAAAATTGCATCAAGATTCTTTTTGTCATTCTCTGAAAGTTCGGAATTCAGAATACGTTCGCATTCAGCAGAGATTTCATCATAATCAGAAGGAAGAAGTGGAGCATCAGAAATGAATGCTTCCGGCTCATAAGTCAAGGCGCCCATTCCACCCGAACCAACAATCGCAAGTCTGTCTAAAACAGAAAGTGCTTCCGGTTCAATTCCCTGACGTAAAAGCATACGATCAACTAAGAGGCGGCCCCATCCATCCGGGAGACTGTCGTTGAAAATACCATGAATGCCGTCAAAAGGTTCCCAGTAAGGAATAAAAACGCGTTTTTCAAGAGGAAGCGAAAAAGGTGAAATTGAAAAACCGTCTGCAAGCCATTGGTCAGAATATGAAAAAGCAGCCAGCCGATTCTGATACAACGCAAGGGTCCCAACCTGGCGTTTTTGAGAACCGTTATTAAAAAAAACAGAAAGTCGGTTAATTTTTTTCACTTGCGATAAGCTCCTCTATTGAAGAAAATTGTGGAGTTGCAAAAAGCTGGTCAAAATCTTTTTCCAGACCAAGTGCAATTGCAATTTTTATGAGAGAATCGAAGGCAATTTCGTGTTTTTGTTCAAAACGTTTATATGAAGCAAAGCTTACACCTGCGCGTTCGGCAAGTTCTGATTGAGTAAAGTGGCGTTCTTTTCTTCGTTTTTGAATCCGTTTTGCTACAGATTCTGCTATTTGCGGCGGTGTTTTTTGTTCCAGTTGTATCATTGCTAATATATTAGCACATTTTGGTGATTTTGTCTATTTTTGCTAATATATTAGCGATTGCTTGATGATTTTGCGATAAGTTCTTCGACTTCTTCGCGGTGAAGGGGTACGTTTTCCAGATAGGCTTTTTTGTTTTTTTCAATTTCCTCATAAGGCCAGACGCGCCCCTTGTTCATGCCCGGGCATTCTGCGGCGCATTCATCCCAGGTCTTTTTATCGGCAATCATCCAGGACCAGAAGGGGTAGGTTGAACACTGAATCGGGCGGGCTTCATAAGCAGAGCAGCCATTTTCCCAGAGAATGCAGTCGTAGTTTTTCTTTTCCTGAAGAGAAAGAACCTGAGTTCCGTAATAATAATCAGCCCAGCGGCAGTATTTGGCGACAAAGTCCGCAACGCTCATTTTAAAGTGCGCACATAGAGTCATTAAATCTCGTCTTGAAAGATATACAAAGCCCGGCGAGTGTCCGCAGCAGTAGGAGCAGCGCTGGCATTCAAAGTGGAGGCCATTTTTGTAAAAGCAATTTTCCGAGTTTTCCATAAGTAAAAGATGCTGAAACGAGTTCAGCATGACGCGTATTTGTCATCCTGAACTTGTTTCAGGATCTATGTGACGCGCTTAGATTATCACAAATTAACAGCTTTGAGAACACGGAGGCATGGATCAGTCAGTTCAATAATCAATGGAAAGTGGGCAGGGCTAAGCATAACCGTTTCGCCGTCGCACTGCATTAAAACAGGCTTGTCATAGGAAATACGTATTTTTTCTACAGTATGCAGGGAGGCCAGCTCAGTTCCTTTAAATGAACCATCCACGAACTTATGATTATCCTTAAGCAGAGTCCACAAAGAGACCTTAGGAGCAAGACAAAAATTATTTGAATCAGGAAGAATTTTGTGACCACCGCCGTAAACACGGTTTCCGGAAGCACCAAAAGCTGCCAGAGTAACAGGAGTTGCAATTTCTCCGGATTTCTTTTCTTTGTTTTCAAATAACTCAAAGGTTATAGTTCCGGTTGGAAATTCTTTATCATAAGTTAAACCCGCAAGAGGAACACAAAGATGATAGAAATTACCGGGAAGCTTTTTCTTTACAGTATTTGTTAAATAGACGACATAGGCATCAAGCCCCAGGCTCGCAATGTTAAAGGCATACCAGGGCGGTCTAAAATTAATATCACCATATTTTTCAGGATTTTTACCAGCCGCACTTTTCTTTATGTCAGAAATATCAGGTTCATTTTCCGGATAGATTCTTATAGCACGGTCATTTGCAAAAACAAGGCCACCTTTAAGAAGTGCAATAGTTTCCTGAATAGAATGCCCGTCAGTTCCATCATTACCAGTTCCAAGCGGCAGGCGCAGAATAGTAATATGATTCATTATGGCGTCATTGTGTTTAGGCCCCTGCATGGCCTCCTTAAAAAGTGCCGTTTGAACCTCAAGAGAAGTACCATCGCCGCCTGCAGTAACAATTATGCTTTCAGAATCAGCTTCATCAGTTGCGATCAGCTGAGAAACCACCGATTGAGTTAAATCTTTTGCATGACCGGCATATTCAGTAGAAAAAATCTTATAAGAAACAGAAGCCGCACATTCCGGCTGCCCTTCAAGCTCAGAAAGAACAGAAGAAAAATATTTTTTGAGCTCTTCAGCTTTTTTAGAATT
>CAMNGG010000285.1 GCA_946537975.1 uncultured Treponema sp.
AATTCACACGCTGGAACACGCAGAAAAAATCGGCTTCGGCAGCCGCAATTACCGGCTGGTGGAGATTAAGTAGAAGTTGTGGGGATAGATAATCTATAAGTTAGACGCTTTCTTATTTGTAGAGTTTGCTTTTGATTTTCTCTTTTTCAGAGTCAGACAATGATGCGATAGAAATGTCTTTTTCTTTTGCATAGTCGCGCATAGCTTTCATGTCTACAAAATAAGGAAGCGTATTTAAGAAGAAGTATCGTCCAAGCATTAGTATGACATTCGATAACAACTGCTATATGGGATTTTTTCCGATAATATGGTATAATAGCAAAAATGAAGAGTTTATTTTCTATTTTGCCAAATGACTTTTTTAAGCCTCTCAACAGTAAATATAAAGACCAGTATGCAGACTGTATTTTGGCTATTTTCAATTCATACAAAACAGAAATTTCTTATGGAGTCGAAAGAGAATCTGTCGTTTCAACACTAACGGATTATTTTAATACAAGAACAGATGACATAAGCTTTGATGACGATAATAGCTTTGAAAAAGATTCCAGAAGCAAAGCTCAAAAGACGATTAATTATTTGAAGGACTGTGGCTGGCTTGATTTTGAAGAAGAAAAAAACTATCAGCAGAATGTTGTGCTTACAGAATATGCGGTTCCATTCATCCGCACGATGAATGATGTGATTAAGAATGAAGAAACTGAATATCAGGGACTTATTTCTCAGATTCATGCCCTTCTTCAAAATGAAGATTTGTATTCTAAGCCATATCAGTTCATTCTAAAAAACGTTGTAAACAGTACGGAACAGTTGGTTTCAAGTCTAAAAAAGCTGAATATTTCTATAAAAAAGCATATTGATAGGCAGACCAAGAACAGGGAGTTGTCAGAAATATTTTCTTTGTTTTCCTCTTACAACGAAGAGATTGTCTCAAAGTCGCTTTATCGTTTGAAGACTAGTGAGAATGTAGGAAAGTTCAGGCAATCCATAAAAATCAATCTTGATAAAATGCTTTCTGAACCAAAAATACTAAAAGATTTAGTTGACGGTTATATGGAAATTGAGCAGGAATCTGATTCAGAACTCGCCAACGACAAGATTGTAGAAATGATTGTTGATGTAAAATCAGCCTTTGAAAATTTGGATAAAATCATTGAAGACATTGACCGTAAGAACAATCTCTACATGAAGAATGCTGCTTCACGGGCAAAGTTTGAATTGGCATCCGGCACAAATCAAGAAGGCAAAATAAATGCAATCCTGCGGTATTTAACAGAATTTTCGGAAGAAGATGAAAACATTCCAGAAAATATATTCAGTGTATATGTTCAGAAATTTGTCTCGGAAGAATCCATAAAGAAGATTCCAGAACAGAAAACTTATGAAGAGGTTGCAAGAATTAATGTTGCAGAAAATCTAAGTGCAGAAGAAAGAGCCATAAAAAAACAGCTTCTTCGAGACAGACAGATGGCTCGCATTTATAGAAAGAAAATAGAGACCTTTGTTTCAGAATGTTTTGGTGAAAAAAACAATATGCTTGCTTCTGACATTCCAATTAATAATCGCAAGGACTTTGAAAACTTAATTTACATCAGGCTATTTGCAATAGAGTCAAATGTTTATAAAGTAAAAAAGACTGAACATAGAATCAAAACTGATAAATGTGAATTTACGGATTTCGAAATCATAAGAAGGAAACAGGAGAAATTGAAGAATGTTTGAAAAACTTGAATTAATAGGAAATTCAACTTCACAAAAAGATAAGTTTTCAAAAGCGGCAAACAATCTTTTGAACCACTGTTTTATCCTCAAGAAAAAAGAAGATACGCGGTTAGACTATATTTATATAAAAGATAACAAAGAACAGTTCTCTTTGGTTTTTGATTTGTTGGGCTATGATTTGAGAATTGATGAATATATCGGACTTATCTCTGTTTCCAACAGGAACGGTACAGGACGGCTGCAGTTTACTAAATTTGAAAGCATAATGTTTCTGATTCTCAGACTCCTGTATCTTGAAAAAAGAAATGACATTTCTACAAGCGGAGACACTGTTACAGTAACAGTTCAGGAGATTCGGGATAAATACAATGTACTTAAAATAAGAAACAAACAGAAATTAGATAGAAATTCTGAACGACAGATTATCGCTCTATTCAAGCGTTACAACCTGATTAGGAATCTGACTTCCGATATTACGCAGGGGGAGACACGAATTGAAATATATCCTTCAATTATGATAGCTATTCCAAATGAAGGAATTACTCATTTTTATGAAAGCGTAAAAGACAGACTTACTGAGTATGAAGGAGGAGAGGAAGATGCAGATGAAGAAACTGAATAGAGTAAGATTACTGAACTGGATGTATTTTAGCTATGAGACGTTGCCTATAAATCAGGGGTCAGTCTTAATCAGCGGCGAAAATGCAGCAGGTAAATCAACAGTACTTGATGCCATTCAAATGGTGCTAACAGGGAATTCAACAAAATTTAACAAGGCCGCAAACGAAAATTCAGATAGAGATTTAAAAAGTTATGTCCGCTGTAAAATTGATACAACAGACAAAACATACTTAAGAGAAGGAAATGTTATCAGCAATATTGCGCTGGAGTTCTATGAGGAAAAAGAAAAGCGTTGGTTTGTCACTGGAGTTCACATCACCTCTGGAAATGAAAATGATTCTCCAACTAAACGATGGTATATAGAAAACGGAAAACTGGATGACTTTTCTTTTTTGACAGAAGAAAACAAACCATCCATGCCTGAGGAATTCAGAAATAATGGTGAAAAAGTAAAGTTTATTAAAAGCGTAAATGAGTATAAAGAAAATCTCCGGCACAGGCTGGGAAGTCTGGAAGATAAATTCTTTGAAGTCATTTTAAAAGCACTTGCATTCAGACCTGTGGATAATGTAAAGGATTTTATCAACAAATATGTCCTTACAGAAAAGACTATAGACGTGCAGTCTCTGCGTGAAAGCATTGATGTATTAAATGAATTTGAACAGACTCTAAAGAAAGCAAAATTAGAAAGAGATGCTCTAGAAGGAATTTTAAAACGCTTTGACGAAATTGCTGAAAATGAACACGCAAGGAATGTAAATGATCTGCTGGTAAAAATAATCGGCACAGAACTTCTTGAAAAACAAAAAAATGAATGTGAAAGCAGCATCCGTATTTCATCGCAGAAAATAAAATCCATTTTTTCTGAAAAAGAAGAAATTGAAAAAGCGATAAAAGAACTGCGCACAAAGCTGATTAAGCTGAATCAGACTTATGAAAGTTCTGATTACAAAAAACTTACAGAAAGTCTCGAGAACTCTATTTCAAAGCTGGAAAATGAACAGAAAAATCAGACAGAAAGGCTTGCCCTTCTTTATAAGTATTATGAAGGGATTAAAAAATTCCTATCTTCCATTTTGCAAATTGCAGAGCTGCCCTTTAGCCAAGAGGAAGTAAAGATAATCGGTGAGAAGCAAGAAGAAAGCAAAAAAGTTGAGCTTGTAGAAAAACTGGAATCTTTTATTTCAGAAAAAATCGAAAAAGTAAGGGAAGAAAAATTCACCCTTGAACTTGAAAGAAAAGAAATTGCAAAGAATCTTTCGGAAGTTGAAAAAGAAATTTCTTCACTTGAGTCAAAGACAATACACTTTCCCCGGGAAACAGAAGAATTACGCAATATAATTCAGCATGAATTTAGTGAAAAAGGAATCGATTCTCCTGTTTATATTTTTGCAGAACTTCTTACGATTACAGATAAAGCTTGGACTAACGCAATCGAAGGCTACCTGAATACCCAGCGATTTTACCTGATTGTTGAACCGGAATACTACAATCTTGCCCTTGAAATTTATAATGCAAATAAAAAAAGTTACAGCCAGGGAATCATTAATTTTAGAAAGCTGCCACATATTCAGCCTCAGGAAAATTCTCTTGCCTGTTTTGTGGAAAGTGAAAACCGCTATGCCCAGGCGTTTGCTGATTATGTGTTGGGTAATGTCGTCTGCTGTAATAATTTGCAGGAACTTGAAAATTATGATTCTGCAATTACAAAAGAATGTATGGTTTATAAAAATTATGTTTCAAGAAAAATAGATCCCTGCATTTATGGAACGCCATATATTGGAAAAGACGCTATAGAAGTTCAGCTTAAAAACGCAAGGGCAAAGTTTAAGGTCTTGAATGAAAAGCTGCCGCCTCTCCGAGAAAAAATGACAATCTATGAAAAAATAATTGAAAACCATTCTCTTGTAAATTTTGAAATTCTTAAACAGAATCTTGACAGTCCTAACAGACTTTCAGAAATTGATTTGAGACTTGAATCTGAAAAAAAGGAACTGGAAAAAATCACCAAAAATCCTGATATTATTGAATTGCAGAATCAAATCAGTGAAACTGAAAGGAAAGAAGAATATTTGTCGAGCAAAAAAGATTCCCTTATTGGCGAAGAAAGAAGTCTTAATGATGCTATTAATAGTTCGACAAATAGGAAATTAGAAATTGAAGAACAGCTTGAATCAAGAAAAAAGGAGCTTATTCACGAGCAGGATTTTAATGCCAGCCTTTTTGATGAAGCGAAACTTAAATTCAGCGATTTGATGAAAAATCACAGTCTTGAAGAAGCGGAAGAAAACTTCAATAGGCAAAAAACTGGTTACGACAACAAGGCCAGCCGTCTCTTAAATGGCGAGAAAAATTATATTGGTCTTCATCAAATGCAAAGCAATTATAACTCGAATTTTACTAAGGATTTTTACCTCGGAACAGAAGGCTTTGCACAATATAAAGGACAGTTTGACAAATTGAACAATGTAGAGATTGTAAGAACGGAAGAAACAATTCGTGTATCTCGTGATAAATGTGAAGAGATTTTCAAAAATGAATTCTTATCGAAGATGAAAGAATCAATTGAAAGTGCGAAATATGAATTTGATAATCTGAGAAAAGCGCTTAAAGATATCAATTACGGAGAAGATACATATAAGTTTATCCTTTCACCTAATGCGCAAAAACGCAGCTTGTACAACATGATTATGGCAGAAGACAATCTTGGGACTTCCAATCTTTTTTCCAGTAATTTTGAAAGCCAGTACAAAGATGAGATTGACGAGCTTTTCACAAAGATCAAAGCAGGGGATTCCAGTGACAAGGCTGTTAGAGAATACACTGATTATAGAACATATCTTGATTATGACATTGAGATAACTAAGAAGAATGGTACCGTTCAAAAACTGTCTGCAAAAGCAAAGAGCAACAGCGGAGGAGAGTCCCAGGTTCCTTTCTATGTTATTATGGCCGCTTCGTTAAACAATATTTATCAGAACAAGAATTCGGTCCGTCTTTTGATGCTGGATGAAGCATTCAACAACATGGATGAGCAGAGAATTGCAAGTGTAATGAAATTTTTCAAGCAGCTTCAGTTCCAAACAATTCTTGTGGCACCTTCTCCAAAGATTCAGGATATTGAAGAAAATGTTGATTCCGTTCTGACGGTAATGCGTGAAGACACTATAAGTTTTGTAGAGGATTTCAGATATTATGGCGAATAAAATTGAAGTAAAGGTTTTGAATGCTCTTTTGGATTTATATGAGAACAGCAAGACTTTTACAGGTGATAATGTTAACGAGCAGAGATTTAAAATCCCAACTTCAAAGCTCTTTCCAAAATATGATGATGATTCTGAATATAGTTTTTATAAAGAAATAAACACGAACTTTTCTGCTCTCAAAGCAAAAGGCTTTATTGATTACAAATCAGAAAGAAGTGGAAAAATAAAAGCTGTTTATCTTGTAAAGTCAGCAATTCCTGAAATCTACACATACATAAGTAGAGAAGCAAAAAGCGATACCAATAATCGTTTATTTCAGATCTGGCAAAAATATGAAAATCTGAATACAGTAGATTATTCTCCGCTACTACTTTATATATCAGACCAGAAACAACATATTAAAGAAAACAAGAAGATTCTATTCTTTGAAGGAGATTTTGAGCAGCATAAAGATATCTTGCTTGCATGTAAGTCAATCTTGGAAAATCAGGAAGAAATTTTTATCCGCGAGTTGTCTGTAAAACTCTTCAACAATTCAAAACACCTTGAATCGATTGAATCTTCTGTTCGAGCCCTTCTGTATAAATATGGCGAATATGATGAGAAAGATACAGTACTAGAAGAACACAACATTATAAAAACTCCTACCTATGTAATGGTCAAGGGAAAAGGAATATTAGACTGTGGGCAGAAAATTGATTTATCAAAAATTGACGGGGATATAGGGCTTTCTACAAAAACATTAAAAGGGCTTAATTCCATTGAACTCAACGGAGCTTCTGTCATAACAATAGAAAATTTAACAAGCTTTCATAAATATCAGCCTCAAAACGAATTAGCAATCTACCTTGGTGGATTTCACAATTCTGTAAAAAGAGATTTCATTCAACTTGCGGATAGATGCAATCCTAACACAATATTTAAACACTATGGCGATATAGATGCCGGCGGATTTCATATTCTTGAGCATTTAAAAGTAAAGACAGGGATAAACTTTGTTTCATATAAAATGGATGTAGAAACTTTGCTGTCTAATAAAGAAAATTGGATAGGATTATCTGATAATGATAAGAAAAGGCTTTCCAAATTGGCTGATAAGAATCCATTGTATGAAGATGTCATCCAGTTCATGCTGGAGAATAACTGCAAGTTGGAACAGGAAGCTGAAATTCAGATGTAAGAGGAACCTCACTCTAGAGCTGTAAATAATCAGTTGGAAAGAAAAAGCGTGAGCCCTTGGAGCACCGAAGCGATAGCGAACGTCGCACGCCCCAAATCCTACTTCATCCTCTTCATCTCTTCCAAAAGCTCCTGCCAAAGTCCGGCATTTTCTTTTTTGAAGACGGCGTAAAAAATCACGCTCATTTCTTTGTCGGAAAGGGGAACGGCAACGCGGTTTTCTGGAAGAGTAAAGGCTGTGGTGCGGTCGGATATGAAGCTTGGCATGTCGCTGGCCCGGGTAATTGCGGTGATGGGGTCGGCGTCTTCGTGGGGAAGGAACTTTATGAATTTTGCGTTGGGGATTTTTTCTCGCTTGACCTTTTCCC
>CAMNGG010000286.1 GCA_946537975.1 uncultured Treponema sp.
TACAACGATTGTCATACGGCTCTGCTCAGGCTTGTTAGTTGCACAAACAGTAAGCGAGTCGATGTTATATCCGCGGCGGCTGAAAAGCCCAGAAACGCGGCTAAGTACACCGGTTTTGTTTTCTACTAAAACGCTTAAAACATATTTTTCCATATGTGTTATCTCCAAAACAGTCCCTCACAGAGCAAAAGAGGGCACAGAGTTTTATTTTTATATTTTTCCTCTGTGTACTCCGTGGGCTCCGTGAGGAATTCTTTAGCTTTCAGGGTTAAAGCTTACAGTTCTAAGAATATCACCAAATACTCCGGCAGCAGTTACGCCGGCACCGGCACCGTATCCGCGGACAGTCAAAGGAATCGGCTGGTAGCGCTCTGTGTAGAATACAAAGGCGTTCTCACCACCCTTTACGCTGTACAAAGGATCATCCTGACCAACTTCCATCATACCAACGCTAACCTTTCCGTCTTTGATTGTTGCCCCCATGCGCAGAACCTTGCCCTTCTTTTTGAGGTCGGCAATTTTCTTTGCAAAGTAATCATCAACTTCAGGAAGCTTCTTTAAGAACTCTTCTACAGTTCCGCTTGAATCAAAGGAATCCGGGAATACCTTGAACATCTGAATATCAGAAAGCTCAATGTCGTAACCAGATTCGCGGGCAATGATAAGTCCCTTGCGGGCAACGTCCATTCCGTTAAGGTCATCGCGTGGGTCCGGCTCTGTATAACGCAATTCTCTTGCTTCGAGTACGGCCTTAGAGAAAGGAACTCCCTCATCGAGTTTTCCAAAAATGTATGAAAGAGAACCAGACATAATTCCGTTGAAGCTTTCAAGCTTATCACCGGATTTATAAAGGTTCTGCAATGTATCGATAATAGGAAGACCGGCACCTACGTTTGTCTCGTAAAGGAAGCGGCGGTGCATCTTGTTTGCGGTGCGGCGGAGCTCGTGGTAGAACTTAATGTCCATTGAGTTTGCGCGCTTGTTTGGAGTTGCAATGCTCATACCGGCGTTGAGGATATCCAGATAGCGCTCAGGCAAATCATAGCTTGCAGTACAGTCAACAAAGACTGGATTAAGAGGCTTCTTCTCTTTTACGAACTTAATGATGTCATCAACATTTTGATTTGAGTTGAAGGGGAAGTCAGGCTTTTTCATCTGGTCACGCCAGTTTGAAAGGTCAAGTCCGTCTTCATTCAAAAGCATACCGTCGATTGTTGTAATACAGAGAACTTTTATATCAACATTTTCTTTGAGCAATTTCTCGCGCTGGTCGCGGATCTGGTCAATCATTGTTCCACCGATAGTTCCAGCTCCAAAGGCAAATACTTCAATTGTCTGAGCTGTGTGGAAGAAGAACTGATGAACAGCTTTTACGGCTGTATCAGCATATTCATTTTCAATAACAGCAGAAATACAGCGCTCACTTGAGCCCTGTGCGATTGCGAGAATATTTATATCCTGACTTGAAAGAGCATTGAGGAACTTGCCCGCAACACCACGGTTAGCAATCATTCCGTCGCCTACAACGCTTACGATTGCGCAGTCCTTGCGAACATCAATTGCGTCAATCAGCTTTTCGCGGATTTCAAGCTCGAACTTTGCTTCAAGAGCATCCTTTACTACATCTGCCTCGCTGTCGCGTACACAGAAAGAAATTGTATATTCACTAGAAGACTGAGTAATCAAAAGAATTGAGCTGCCTGCGCTGGAAACGGCAGAAAAAATCTTACTAGCCATACCTGTGCGGCCGCGCATAAGAGAACCACCCACGCTTACCATAGAAACATGTTTGAGTGAAGAAATACCGCAGATGCTTGACTTTCCACGGCTTTCGAAAGGTCCCTTACCAATGCGTGTTCCGCGGGCGCTAGGATTATGAGAGTTCAAACTCCAGGCTTCAATTCCCTTTGCCTGAAGAGGTGCGATTGTTTTTGGATGAAGTACCTTAGAACCAAAGAATGAAAGCTCCATAGCTTCTTCATAAGACATATCATCTACGAGAATTGCGTCTTTTACAACGCGAGGGTCTGCAGTGTAAACACCATCAACATCAGTCCAGAACTCAACGCGCTTAACGCGAAGGCTTGCACCAATAATTGCAGCAGAGAAATCAGAACCGTTGCGGCCAAGCAAGCCCATAACAGGCTTAGTACCGTGTCCGCCAGACCAAGTACAGATAAAGCCCGGGAAGAGGAGAATGCGAGTCTGCTGAGGAGAAGCGCCGTCGCGGAAAGGTGCGCAGGCTTCGTTACAGGCAGAATAATCAGCTTCACCCTCTTTCTGATTGCCGGTTGTGAAAACAAATTTGCGGCTGTCGAGGAAAATTACGCTCTGCTTTTTTGCAAGCAGAACATTTTCCATAATAGGAGCCGAGAGAAGTTCTCCCATACCCATAATGCGGCAGTGAACAGTATCAGGACACTCGCCGAAAGAAACACAGCCGGCGAGGAGTTTTTCGAGTTCAGTAAAATTAGGCTCAAGACGAGCCATTGTTTTTTCTGCATCAAAGCCAGGAAGCTTAGACTGCAGCTCCAGACAGATTTCGTTGTGAGTATTACGGATGTCTGTTACGTAATTTGTGCCGGAGATGCCCGAAACACATGCATCGATTGCAGCCTGAAGAGTGTTAGAAATGCCGGCTGCTGCGCTGACTATAACACTAAGTCTGTCTTCTTTTGCGCGGTTTATGATAATATCCGCAGAAGCAAGAATACGTCGGGCATTAGCCATCGACGTTCCACCAAATTTAAGAGTAATCATTATGTACCACCTTGCCAAAGTCCGCAATTTCCCCGAATATCCGGGCGAGCATACAATGGTGGTTTCGATACGATGCTGCGCATCACTCAACCACCGTCATACGTCGGAAATCAGCTATGTATTTCTTCTATAATATTGAATTATAAGTTTTTATTCAACTTCAAAGGAAATTTTAAGATTTGCAAAGGTTGGATTCTTTTTATTATTTCCGTGATCAACTTGCAGATGGAATATACTAAAGGTAGTATCCGGCAAATCTGTATAAACATCATACTCTTTAGATAAATTGAATTCTTTATTTTTTGCAGTTAGTAAATTTCCATTTATTTTTGCAGCCTCATAATCCCTATCAGCATCATTCATAAGAATCTGTATCCAACTTTCCTTACTGGTATCTTCAAGTTCAGGACGCATTCCATACAAATCTCTATCACAGCTTCCGCTCAGAGTTATTTTGATTTTAGAGCCCTTTGAAATACTCTTATGATCTCCAAAAATATCAGCAGCATCTACATCAAATCTAAACTCATATTCATCTGATTTACTTCCCCACTGGTTGACCGGGAAAGTCAGATTTTCATATTCAAGAGTTTTTGTATATCCGTCTGAAACTTTTGTAATTACAGCACCTTTTTCAACAGAAATGACCTTTACGGCTACAACAAAATTATAGATTACAGACATTTCATCAAGAATATCCGCTCCATAATTAATTCCAATATTACTGTCATTTGTATTTATAATATCTTTATCAAGCAGTATCTGAGTTGTAAATGTGAATGGAGTATCTTTGAGAAAACCTAAACCATTATCAGGTATATAATTCTTAAAGTGATGAGCCTGTTCCCATTCAACATCTCCAGTCGAAATTTGAATTGTAAACTTAGGTATATCTTTACTTGGCCTTCCGCTTAAAGTAACTTCAAGAATAGAACCTGCCGGAATTGTTTTATTGGCTTCAGTAACATCTGCAAGCCTGAGATTTGCAGCATAATTATATTCCTTTTTAGCCCTGTCGCCCCAGTAATTAACAAACATTGGGACATCATTCATATTTTTTGTTTTTTCCACACCCGCTTCGATTGGCTTGGGAGGCTCATAGGTTTGAACAAGAACTGGAACGGAAGCTGCAGGTTCCGGAGTGACTTCCTCTTTTGCTTTTACAAGCTCAGATTTTTTTTCAACTGTCTCTTCAAATGCTTCCTTTACGGACTCTTCTATTTCTTTCTTTTTTTCTTCGAGAGACAGGTTTGCTTCCTGCCCGGCTCCAATAGCAGGAAGAACTTCATTCTGAGGAACAAGGGTAACAGTTTCTCCCGCAGAAAGTACAAGAGGCAGAGTTTCTAGCTTTTCTTTCTTTCCCTTAGTTTCAGCAGCCTGTTCAATAACCTCAACCTGACCACTTAAAACTTCAATAATAACAGGGCTTTCAACTGCTTCCTCTGCTCCTGCCGCCGCTGCTTCCGAAACCTCAGGAAGCGCCAGTTTAACTTCCGAAGCCTGAGAAACAGCAATCTCTTTTTTTCCGGAACGAACTACTACTTTTTCTTCCGGAGAATTATTTGCAACAAAAATTTCACCACCAATAAAATCAACACTGCGTTCTTTTTTGCTTTTGAAAATCTGGACCATAGATTTTTCCCGCAGTTGAATCTGAATACCGCTGTCATTAAATTCAGTATAAGCTTCTGAATCCTTAGATGTTCTGATTCTGTCGCCGTCATAAATATCGCTGGAGTTAGTTAAGACTTCCCAGATATCATTATCAACAAATTTTCTTTGTGCAGTATTTTTCTTAAAATAGATTTTTGCAACCGGTTCTTCAGCCTGCTTAATTGTATAAGAATTTAAGTCTCGATAAAAGAGAAACAAAGCAGCTGCCGCCGCAAGAGAACAAAAGATGAAAATCAGATAATCGACTATATTAAGCCTGTATGTTGTATTTCTTTTCTTCATCATCAGTGTTTACCTTTGATAAATCAGGAGCATTAGTTCCAATAATCTTACGAACATCATCAATAGACTCAGGGCGACCACGACCAGCAAGATTTATTACCGCAAACATCTTGATTGCATCCGTCTTACCCTTTACATGAACACCAGGCATTTCTTTAACAACAATTTTGTCTTTTATCAGATTGTAGGTATTTTCTGTTATAAGAATATCTGTAGCAAAAGGCTTGTTCAAAGCTTCAGTACGGCTTGCAAGATTTACAGCATCACCAATAACCGTATATTCCATTCGCTCTTCGGAACCAATCTGACCAGCAACGACCGGGCCAGAGTTTATACCACAACCGATTTTTACAGGGGCAAGCCCCTTAGCAGCACGTTCCTTATTATAATTGAAAAGTGAAACGCGCATCATAAGGGCAGCAGTAACAGCATTTAAGGCATCCTGTGCAGGACTTCCGCTTGATTCAGGTGCCCCCCAGACAGCCATAATGGCATCACCAATATACTTATCTACAACACCGCCGGTTTTATTAACGCAGTCTACCATTTTAGTCATGTAAACATTTAAAAACTCAACAACTTCATTAGGCTGCATTTTTTCAGACATAGCGGTAAAGGAACGGATATCACTAAAGAAGATTGTTGCATTTCGGTTTTCACCACCAAGCGAAAGCTGACCGCTTGCCGCCTTCTGGGCAATTGTTTTATTAGTAAACTTACTGAAGGAAACCATGAGTTTTTCGCGTTCTGAAAGCCCCTTACCCATCTGAACAAAGGATTCAGTCAAAAGACCAATTTCATCACGGGTACGAGGTTTTATAGAAAGTTCAAATTCTCCCTTCTCAATCTGTCCGGCAGCATCTACCAGTTCTTTTATAGGATTTGTAATACCATTACTGAAAATCCGGATAAGGATAATCGCAATAAAAAGCACAGCCAGAGAAAACAAAACAATTCTATAAGTTGTTCGATTGATTACGGCATAAACTGATTTTTCAGAAATTGTCGTAATTACAAAAAGGTCATCCTTAATCTGATGAACAGCAGTAAAAACACCATCCACAACAGTCTGAGTATTACTTTCTGCCTGATTAGTTAAAAGCTCATTCACAAGTTTCAGCAGGTCATTACGCTGAGTTTTTGCAGAAGCAAAATCAGGATTTACAAGAACCTTTGCATCGCCATCTACAAGAATTGTCGTATTATTAGAGCCCGTTCCCATCAGCTCGCAGAGAGAAGCAGCATTAAAAGCAACAACTCCGCTTTTTACAGCATTAACAGGACCATACTTATAAATGAAAATTACTGCAGGAAAATCAAAAATATCAGAAGCATTAAAATAAACAGTTTTTGCTTCTGGATCTTTGCTTGAAATTACAGACTCTGCTTGCGGAGAATTTAAAAAGTCCCTTACAGAAGCTTCATAACCTTCTGCCGATGGACTAAAGAGAAGTCCAGTTTCATCACTGGAAACAAAAAGAAGGTCCTGATTAGAACGGAAGTAAGCTTCCCCGAGTTCTTTTTTTCCGGCAGTGCTGTTTACCGCTGAAAAAGCTTCAAACAAAACAAAAGAATTATTCTGGAAATTTTCAAATACAGACTGAACCGTCTGTGCAGTTCGGCCATTCAAAGCAAAATTGTTCTCTTCTGCTTTGATTTTATCATCTGTACGAATAAGTGTAGAAACAAGAGTTGTTGAAACTCCAAGAACAAGAATTATCAAAAAAGAAAATAGAAGAATCTGCTTAAGACTTATCGGATACTTAATCTTCAAAACTCTTTCCTCCGCAGTTTTATATCACTTCTATTATATAAGACAATTTTCTATAACGCTACTTTAATTTTTCCTCGAGTTCCTCAAGCAGCATAATCTTGAGCCCGCGCTTTTCAAGCTTTTTACGTTGTTCGGCGTTAGGCTCACTAACAAACACTGCCGTACCTTTTCCGGTCAAATGCTCACCCGTCGAACCCCCGTTATCATAAATCTTTTTTACAAGCTCAAAAGCAGTATCCACATCGCGCAGGATTTTATGATCCAGTTCAAAGCGCTCACCCTGTACCGTTTTAAAATGCGGCATAGGAGAAACCTTTCCGTAGAGGCGCTTGATTTTTTCAGTCATCTCGCGGCGGTAAGC
The DNA here is from genome assembly GCA_946537975.1 of uncultured Treponema sp. GTDB lineage: Bacteria > Spirochaetota > Spirochaetia > Treponematales > Treponemataceae > Treponema_D. The sequence goes on from CAMNGG010000286.1 coordinate 6,852, forward strand.
GCGCTCTGCCGCCTGCTCAAGAATCTGTTCGTTTGAAACAAAACAAGCCTTTCCCTCAGGCGAAGTCAAAATCTCTTCAACACTCTGCCCAGTTCTCATGCATTCAGCCTTAAGACAAAGCATAGTCATAATTGCATCGTCCTCAGATTTGTGACTCTGATACTTTGCAACGTTTACGCCAAACTCAGTGGCCCACTCAACAAGCTTCTGTTTTTTTTCGTATTTGCGTTCCAGGTAGCGCTCAAGATCAAAAGCCCGGAACTGAATGTAAGGCAGCTCATAGCGCTCGTTGGCATCATTCACAAAGCCCACATCATTTGAAACCGCAAAGCCCGCGATGTAACGGTTGCCGGTCGTAAAAAGTTTTTTGATATCTTTATAGTAAGCCTCGTAATTAGGCTTCTCACGGAAGTAGTCCTTTGAATAAGCAAGCTTACAGTCGCCCTTACCAGAAAGCAGATACCAGTCAAAATCGCATTCCGGATTCATAACGACATCTTCGCTTTCAATAATATTAAGGTCGTCATCGCAAATCACATACCCCAGCGAACAGATTTTTCCCACGCCCTCAAAGGTATTTGCGCACTCACAGTCAAAAAAAACAAAACTCTTGTGGTTCATTCTTCTATTATATAGGTTTTATTTACAAGGTGCTAGGTGGTAGGGGGACACCCAGTTCCAGATAAAGCTCTTCAATTCCGTGTTTTTATCGGAACTATAAAAGAGGTTTTCTGCCATATTTCCGATAAAACATGCAAATAGAATATTTTTATCGGACCCCCTTTTTGATATTTCCTAAGGGTGTTCCGATAAAAACTATAATTTTTTTGTTTTATCGGAAATATTATTATTTTCCATTCATTTTCCTTCCAGACAATTAATATAACCTTCCGACTTTTCTAATTTTTTATAAAAATCGACTTTCAAAACTCCCATAAAATTGCCATAAAGCTCAGTTTTATCGGAACATATAGAAATCAGCAACATTTTACCTTCCGATAAAATATCAATAAAATACACTCTTATCGGAAAACCTTGTTTACACAGAAAAAAACTTATATAAATATACCTCAGACCTTCCGCCTTATAATTTTTTTTCCTCTTTTTCTCTTATTGCTTAATCAGATTCTTCCTTATACAATTTATTTATTCTCAATACTATCGAGGGCATTATGATTTCATTCAATTCAAAAACAAATACTTTTCGTTTAGACACACCAGGCTCAACTTACTGCATTTTTATCAACGAGCGCGGCTACATCGGTCATGCCTACTATGGCAGTAAAATTGGTGACGATGATGTAAGCTACCTTACCCGCAACAAGGAATACGGCTTTTCTGACAATGAGATTTTCCGTGAAAAAGGTTCCTTCTTAGACTTCTTTCCACAGGAGCTGCCGACTGACGGGCTTGGAGACTATCGAGAATCTGCTCTGGCCCTTTGCGACAGCCAAGGTCACAACGCAATTGAATTGAAATATAAGAGCCACAAGATTTCCGGCGGAGCTCAGCCGTTGCCTGGCCTGCCTGCCGTTTTCGGCTCGGCTGATGAGTGCTCTGTTCTCGAACTGGTTGCCACCGATTACCTTCTTGGTGCAGAAGTTACTATTATATACACAGTTTTTGAAAAGCTTGATGCCATTGTCCGCTCTGTCAAAATCAAAAATAATGGCAGCAAGGCTCTTTACATCAAAAAGGCTCTTTCCCTTGCCCTCGACCTTGATGACGACAATTTTGATGTAATTACCCTGCACGGCTCCTGGGCCCGCGAACGCCATATTGAACGCCACCCTGTTCATATGGGAAAACAGGGAGTCAGCTCCAACCGCGGCGAAACAAGTCATCAGGAGCATCCTTTTATTGCCCTGACAGACCACAAGGCAGTCTGGGATTCCGGCCGCGTTTACGGAATCAACTTTATCTACAGCGGAAACTTTGTTGCAGACGTGCAGAAAAATCAGTTTAACAACCTGCGCGCCGTAATGGGAATCAATCCGGAAAACTTTACCTGGAAGCTTGCACCGGGCAGCGAGTTCTGTACCCCGCAGGCAGTGCTTGTTTATTCTGACAGCGGCTTGAATGGAATGAGCCAGACTTTCCACGACCTCTACCGCGAACACCTTATCCGCTCTCCTTATAAAAAATCGCCTCGCCCGATTCTCATAAACAACTGGGAAGCAACCTATTTTAATTTCGACACAGACAAGCTGATTGATATTGCCCGCGAGGCAAGCAAAGACGGAATTGAAATGCTTGTTATGGATGACGGCTGGTTCGGTCACCGCTCCTTTGATGATTCCTCTCTCGGCGACTGGGTTGTAAACGAAGAAAAAATCAAAGGCGGCCTCAAGCACCTGGTTGATGAAGTAAACAAGTTAGGCATGAAGTTTGGTATCTGGTTTGAGCCTGAAATGATTTCCCCGGATTCAGATTTGTACCGCGCTCATCCCGATTGGGCAATTCAGATTCCAGGCCGAGAACCGGGGCTCAGCCGCCAGCAGCTTGTACTCGACATTACAAGAAAAGAAGTTGAAGATTATACCTACGAAAGCGTTGCAAAGATTCTCCAAAGCGCAAACATCGAATATGTAAAATGGGATATGAACCGGCAGCTTACAGACATAGGTTCTGCTGCCCTGCCGGCAGACCAGATTGGTGAGTTTTACCACCGCTACGTGCTTGCAGTTTACCGCCTGCAGGAACGCTTAATCACAGAGTTCCCAAAGCTTCTGCTCGAAAACTGTTCCGGAGGCGGCGCCCGCTTCGACCCGGGCATGTTCTTCTACAGCCCGCAGATCTGGTGCAGCGACGACACAGATGCAATTGAGCGCCTTGCCATTCAGGAAGGTACAGCCCTTGTTTACCCTCTTTCTACAATGGGAGCCCACGTGTCAGTCTGCCCTAACCACGCCTGCGGCCGCGTAACTCCTTTCAAAACCCGCGGCTACGTTGCCCTTAGCGGAACCTTCGGTTACGAGCTGGACATAACAAAGCTGCCGGCTGAAGAACGCGCTATGATTCCGGGACAGGTTGCCTTATATAAGAAGTTTAGTGATTTAGTTCGCAGCGGCGACTACAGCCGCATTGCCAGCTACAGCGAAAATAATGAATACGACTGCTGGGCAAGCATTGCAAAGGATAAGTCAAAGGCACTGGTTACTTTTGTGCAGGTTTTGAACCACCCGAATTATAAGACACGCTTTATAAAAATCGCAGGCCTCAAGCCGGAAGCAAGATACAAAGTTACCTGGCCGGATGAAGATCAGACAAAGTTCCAGCCGATGGAGCTTTCAGGCCTCACAATCGCAAAAGCCGGAATCCCGGTTCGCCGAGACTGGGGAGACTTCCAGGGACAGTTAATATATATAGAAATCTTATAACGGGACTTCCTCACAGAGAGCACAGAGGGCACAGAGTTTTATATTAATTTATTTTAACCTCTGTGTCCTCCTAAGCTCTGTGAGGAATTTATTTTAGAGATTTCGAATCTGCTTTG
>CAMNGG010000287.1 GCA_946537975.1 uncultured Treponema sp.
GCTTGGTGTGCGCTTTTATTCAATGTGGGACATGATAGAAGTTCGTCTGCTTCGTGAAGCCCGAAAAGCAAAGGAAGAAAAACTGCAGCAGGAGGCTCAGAAAACAGAAGCCGCAAACTCTGGGGGTTCTAATCAAAATCAGCTTACTAATGCCCAGAGAAAAAATCTTTTGTCAAACAGTATTGCTGATATAACCCAGCTTAACGCCGGCCTTTTTGCGGCAATTGCGATTCCGCGTTTGAATCCTCTGCCAGTTATAAATGGCTGGGTTTTAAGTATGCCGGCAGAGGTAAAAGCAGAGTTTGTTAATAAAGCGGGAACTGCTCTTGAAGCAAGCTTTGAGGCCTTATTAATAGGACGCGAAATTCATAATGCTCTAATTCCTGCAGTTCTTTATTCACGGCGCGCAGGGCTCTGGTTTGGTTATGATATGGCCCTTGTTTACGATACAGCCGAAACCCGTTTGCCGGATCTCCGTCACCAGAATTATCTGGCAGAAGTTTTCAGTGGAGTTTCCTTTACACATTCTTTTTATATGATTTTGAATCTTGATTTAAATGTTAGTCTTGGAAAACTTTCTACAGTTCCCGTCAACACAAGTCTCACCGGCACCTTCTATCCGGAAAACAGAGGTTATGGTATAAGTCTGGATATCCGCCTTAAGCTGTAGCCGCGGGAAAATATGAATTTTCTTATTTTTCGGCTTTTGCGTGAGTCGGGTAGTAACTTCATTTCCCTTTTTTATGTTTTTTTAGTATATTAGAAATAATAATAAAAAATTCGGAGGACTCCAAAATGATAGAAGTTTCCCACGTTTCCCGTAACTTCGGGGATTTTCGTGCGGTAAATGATGTCAGCTTTTCAATTCCTACAGGACAGATTGTAGGACTTCTTGGCCCAAACGGCGCTGGCAAAACCACAACAATGCGAATGATAACAGGCTTCCTCGCTCCTTCTTCGGGCAAGGTAACAATTGATGGAATTGATATCTGTGAGAATCCTGTTGAAGCAAAAAAGAAAATCGGCTATATGCCGGAATCTGCTCCCCTTTATGGAGAAATGATAGTAGAAGATTATCTTGTCTACATCGCAAAAATGTATGGACAGAATCCGGAAGAAAAGGTACCTGCTCTCTGTGCCGAATGCGGCCTCAAGGAAGTTATGAGCAAGAATATTTCAGAGCTTTCCCGCGGTAACCGTCAGCGTGTAGCTCTTGCTCATGCCCTTATGAACGATCCGGAAATCCTGATTCTTGATGAACCAACTTCTGGTCTCGACCCTAACCAGGTAGAGGATGTTCGTGCAATTATCCGCGAAATCGGTAAGACACGAACAGTAATTGTTTCAACTCATATTTTGAGCGAGGTTGAAACTATCTGCAGCCGGGCAATTATCATAAGCGGTGGAAAGCTTGTTGCGGACTCTTCTATTGAAGAACTCAAAAACAGCATTGGAACTTCTTCTACAGTATATATTTCTATCGGTGGTGACGGGGCAAAAGCAGCAGAGCTTGCAAAGTCTGTTACAGGCGTTTCTGCAGTTTCAACTAACAGCATCGAGGGCGGACTTTCAGAGCTCGTAGTTTCTGTAAACGGTGATGCGGAAATCAGACCTGCCCTTATCAAAAAACTTGTTGAAGGCGGATTTGATGTTTACTCAGCTGCCCTCAGCCAGAACTCACTTGAAAATGTATTCCACACTTTGACGGAGGCTAAATAATGAGCGATACAAAATCAGTAAAAATCGCAAAACAGCAGAGTCCTGCAATCATTATTATGAAGCGTGAGCTAAAAGCTTATTTTACTTCTCCGGTTGCATATTTCGTTTCGGCACTTTTTCTGATCGTGTCGGGAATCTTCTTTTATTTCGGTTTCGCCTATCTTTACGGCGGCTTCTTTCTTATGGATAGGGCAGAGCTCAGAGCCTTTTTTTCTGCCTTGCCTCTTATCCTCTCCTGCTTTATTCCGGCTCTTACAATGAGACTTTTTGCAGAAGAAAAACGTGCCGGCTCAATAGAAACCCTTATGACACTTCCGGTTACAGAGCTTGATGTTGTTGTAGGAAAATATCTTGCTTCCTTTATTGGAACTCTGGTAATGCTGGCACCGACACTCTTCTTTATTATTCCGGCAGAGATTTATGGTTCACCAGATTATGGTCCGATTGTGGGTGGTTTTGTTGGAGCAATCTTCCTTTGTGCCGCTTTTACCGCAATTGGTATATTTACCTCCGCAATTACAAAAAATCAGATTGTAGCCTTTTTTGCCGGAATCGCAATTTGTCTGGCACTTACTTTGATTGATTTTCTGCTGATATTCCTTCCTGCATCACTTTCTGCGGTGCTGGGCTTCCTTTCTGCGAAAACTCATTTTACTTCTATTTCGCGCGGTATTATTGATTCAAGGGATTTTATTTATTTCATTTCCCTTACAGCTTTGTTCTTTGCCGGTACTGTCCGGGTTCAGCAGAACGCGAAAAACTAAGGGGAGGCGGCGCTAAATGAAAAAAATACTTCAGTGGCTTAAAAGCCCAAAATCAGATTTTGTTTTATTTGTAATTTTTCTTGTGCTCTTGAATCTTGTAGGACACAGAGCTTTTGTTCGATTCGATCTTACAGCTCCAAAATCTTATTCGCTTTCAAAGGCAAGTAAAACAGTTGTAAAGAATCTCGATTCACCACTTTCTGTGAGAGTCTTCTTCAGTGAGGGGCTTCCTTCAACCTATGCAAATGTTTATCAGTATGTAAAGGATATTCTTGTAGAATACAAGGGCGCGGCAAATAAGAATTTTTCAGTTTCTTATATGGATATGTCTAAGCCAGAAAATGAAGAGCTTGCCCGCGATCTTGGTATTCAGCAGGTTCAGATTCAGGAAATCAAAAATAACGAGGTAGGACTTAAACAGGCTTATATGGGGCTTGCTGTTACTTATGGCGACAGTATAGAAATTATGAATCCTGTTCAGACCTCGGACGGCTTTGAGTTTAATCTTACATCAAAAATCTCAAAGATGATTTCGATGGCAGATGCTCTTTCCGGACTTGGAAAAAATGAGCGTCTTACACTTACCCTTTATCTTAGCAATGATTTGAAAAAGCTTGGAATCAGTGGAGCCGAAGAAGCCGAACAGATTATCCGCGAAGCTTACAATTCAATAAATAGACAGAATTTTGACCGTATTGATTTTAAGGTTATAGACCCCGCAACCGAAGAGGTTGATGCCCTTTCTGCAAAATACGGAATTCAGTCAATTTCGTATTCTGATCATGGTCTTTCTAAAAAGGCCGCTATAGGACTTGTGCTTGAGCATGGTGAAGAGTTTTATGCCCTTCCTCTCGAGATTCTGCGTTCCTTCTTTGGTTATGCAGTCGGCGGACTTGATGATGTTGAAACAACCTTAAGCGAAGGCCTGCAGAGTCTTTTTTCAACAGCAAAAGCAATCGGCTACATTACAGGACACGGTGAAGTAGATCATACTTCCGAAGAAGGAGCAGCAAATTTTGAAAAGCTGATTTCGGGAAACTATGAGCTCAAGGATATTGATTTGAATAAAGAAGAAATTCCAGCCGGAATGAATTCAATAATCATCAATGGTCCTAAACAGGATTTTACCGAAGAGGAGCTTTATAAAATCGACCAGTTCCTGCTGCGAGGCGGCGATGTAATGATTTTCATTGACGGCACAGTTGATGACGGAAAAAATCAGATGTACGGACTTGGAAATTATGTCGCAAATAATAATAACATAGACCGTCTGCTTGCTAAGTATGGTATTGAGCACAGCAAAAATATGATTATGGATAAAAACTGTATCAAAGATATGAATGCTCAGTATGGTGAACTGAATTACTGGTGGGTTCCAACCCTGCACAAAAAACAGCTAGCAAAGAAGCATGTAATTACAAATAATCTTGGTTATGTTTATATGCTGCAGAGCAGTGCCCTGAATCCGGCTGATGCTCTTGAAAATAAAAAGCTCAAGGTGACAGAGCTTGCGAAATCTTCTGAAGAAGCCTGGGCTCTTGAAGACAATATAACACTTCATCCGCTTTATCTTGAACCGCCTGCAGACACTTCAAGCTTTAAGCAGTACGACCTTGCCCTTCTGCTCGAAGGAAAATTTGATTCTGCCTTTGACGAAGTTCCGGAAGGAATCAATAAGGCTGATCAGGAGTCAGCAGAAAAAGCTGAAGGGGAGACAGCACTTGTTACTTCAAACTTTATCAAAACAAGTGTAATGCCTGGAAAACTATTTGTAGCAGGCTCTTCTGTCATTACAACCCGTCAGGTAATAGATGAGAATGGCGCGAGCCCGGTTGCAATGTTCCTGATGAATGTTATTGATTATATGAACGGAAATGAAGAGCTTTGTACAATGCGTACAAAGAGCCTTTCTGTAAATAATCTTACAATCAAATCAAAGGCAGGTGCAAACTTCTGGAAGCTCTTTAATTCCTTTGGTATTGCATTCTTTGTAGTAATTGCCGGTCTGATTATCTGGAGATTACGCAGTGCCCGTCGTCGAGCAATCAATAAAAAGTATAATCCCGACGATACAAGAACAATTACAAAATAGGCGGGAGGAAAAAGAGTTATGAAGACAAGAAAATTAGTTTTAATAATTGCTGACCTGCTTCTGCTTGCGGCTGGTATTCTTCAGCTGATTTTAGGAGCTCGTGATACAACAAAATATTTTACCCTCAAGGATGAACCAGATTCTCTCGAAATTGTTACTCCAGGTGAAACCATCAGTTTATACAAGGAAGGAGACGACTGGGTAATTGGTAATAAAAAATATCCTGCAAGCCTTTCTGTGGTTGATACGTTTATAGATGCCATTTCAAATATCCGTGCTCTGGATAAGGTTGGATCTACTTCTAATGATACCATTGCGGAGCGTTACGAACTTGTTGATGGAAAGAAAACAAAGGTAACTGCAAAGCTTGGCGATAAGGTTTTGAGAACTCTTGAAATTGGAAAAACAGCAGTTTCATCTACACAGTGCTATGCAACCATTGATGGAGGAAAGGATATTTATCTTGTTTCCGGCGGAATCAATGATACCTTTGATACAAGCCTTTCAGCAGTACGTACAACCATCGTTTTAAATCTTGAAGCTTCGGATATTACAAACGTTTCTATAACAGATTGTCTTGAAAATAAAAGCTGGTCGCTTTCCCGAATGGGCAGCGGCGATGACCTGGTATGGAATGCCAGTGGTGATGGAGCAGACGAGGGTTATGAAATTGATCCTGCTAAGGCTTCCAACTGGATTGGATCTCTGGCATCACTTACAACCCGCGACTGGTATAATGAGGACGAAGTTCTCGAAGGTCAAAAAGCAATTTCCGCAAAGCTTACCTATAACTACAAGGATATCAGTCTTGATTTTTATGCGCTTCCTAAGGCTAACGAGAATGACCTGCAGCAGTATTATGGAGTCTGCAGTGAAACTCCTTACCGTTTTAAGGTTGTGGAAAGCACAGCAAAGCTTTATCTTAAAACTCTGGAAGAGCTTGCAAAATGATTAAATTAGTTGCCTTTTTAGGAAATTACGGCAAGGAATATGAAAAGACCCGTCACAATGTAAGCTGGTATTTTGAAGATTCCCTGCCTTTTGCAAACAGGCTGAACTGGCAGAATAAGTTTAAAGGGGAACTGGCGAGCCTTACTCCCCAGGAGCTTTCCCAGTGGGCCTGCGACACAAAAATATGCTCAAAAAAAGACGGGAGTCCGGTCCTTGTGCCGGAAGAAGCCCCGGCTCACATCTACTTTCTAAAACCTCTGACTTATATGAATCTGAGTGGCGACAGTATTATCGAGGTTGCGAACTTTTATAAAATTCAGCCTTCCGAAATTCTTGTCGTTCACGACGAACTCGAGCTTGAGCCCGGCTTCGTAAGCCTTAAGTGGAGCGGCGGCCTGGGAGGACACAACGGGCTTCGTTCCACCAAAGCTGTTCTGGGCACTCCAGATTTCTTCCGCCTCCGCTTCGGCATAGGCCGCCCGTCCAACGACAAAATCTCCGTAGCAGACTGGGTTCTCAGCCGCTTCACAGCAGAGCAGCAGGAAGTCATGCAAAACGTCTTCTCCCAGACAAACCTCCTTTTAGTTAAAATACTCCTTTCTAAAACTCCCGAGGACTACATCCAATCCTGGGGTAAAAAGAAACTCCTTTAATTGAATTTTTTTTAAGTATTAAGACATTTAAGTAACAATATTTTTGAACTCAAGTGTTTAAATTATATTCAGCCGAGAGGCGAAAACAGGTCAAAAAAAATCATCTCTTTTTTTTGACCTGTTTTATCGCCGGAAGGCGAATATAATTTTAATAACACTTTATTATTTTATTATTGACACTGTAAATGTATTTCTGTATTATGTACTTAATACAATAATACGTAAAATACAATAAAAGGAGTTTATAATGGCAGTAGTTAGCTTAAAAGACGTGCACAAATTCTATCCTCTCGGAAAAGAGCGTATAGAAGCCGTCCGTGGAGTTTCCTTTGATATAGAGAAGGGAGAGTTCGCCGCAGTTTCAGGACCATCTGGTTCGGGAAAATCAACAATTTTGAATATGATTGGTTTGATTGATCTTCCAAGCAGCGGTTCAATTGTAATTGGGGATACAGATGTTTATGACGGTGTAGACCTTGCAGATGCAGAAACTGTAAATACCCGCTGGTCTTCAGCCGGCCCTGACAAAAAAGACGGCAAGCGCAAAAAGGCCCGCATAGCAATTCCTGCAAAGCTGGACCGCAGAATCACAGCCCTCCGCCGTTCACATCTTGGTTTCATTTTCCAGACCTTCAACCTTATTCCGGTTTTGAATGTTTATGAAAACGTAGAGTTCCCTCTTTTGCTCGAATCAAAAGATCCAAACTCAAAGAGCCCTGTAGATGCATTTTCTAAGGCAGAAAAGGAAGAATGGATTAACTACCTTATTGAAAAGGTAGGTCTTACAGACTGGAAGGATCACAAGGCAAACGAGCTTTCTGGTGGTCAGCGTCAGCGTGTAGCAATTGCCCGTGCCCTCGTTACAAAGGCTCCGGTAATTCTTGCAGATGAACCAACAGCCAACCTCGACTCAAAGAACTCAGAACAGATTCTTAAGCTTATGAAGTCCCTCAATAAAGATCCGGAGCTTCAGACAACCTTCATCTTCTCTACACACGATTCACGAATTGTAGACATGTGTGACCACGTAGTTCACATTCTCGACGGTCAGGTTATCAACGACGAACACAAAGAAGGTTCCGACGTTTACAAGATTTAGTGCACCGGTGCCGGTGGTTGAGTAACCGCGAAGCGGCGTGTCGAAACCACCCGTCATGCTGAACTTGTTTCAGCATCTATTACGAAGATCCCGAAACAAGTTCGGGATGACAGTACTTCAGGAGACTTAGATGAAAGACATAATAAAATTAGCCCTGCGGAATTTAAAGGAGCACAAATCCAAGACCCTCATCATTTCAATGTTCATTCTTTTTGGCGTTGCAATTGTTGTGCTTGGAAATTCCTTCCTTGAATCAATCAACCGCGGACTCGAAAAAGACTTCAGGGCAAATGTTACAGGAGACCTTGCAATTTCTGTAATTCCAGAAAAAGGCGCTTCAATCGATGTATTTGGTGTAAACAGCACAAGCATTACAGGCGACCTTCCAAAGGTTTCTGCCCTTGCAGACCTTGAGCGCATAGAAGAAATTCTTGCAGAAACAGACGGAATCAAAAAGCAGTCAAAAATGATTTCTGCTCAGGTTATTTTGAGTAAAGATGCAGAAATTGATTTTTCTGTTCTTGAAGATGATGAAAAAGATTTAGGCGTTATGGACCTTCCAATTTCAATGCTCTTTGCCGGCGAAGACGGTTCCTTCTGGGAGCTCTTTCCGGATTTGAATATGATTGAAGGAAGATATCCGGCACCAGGTTCAAACGAAATTATCGTAGATACCCGTGTTATGGAAGGCTTCCATAAATCCTGGGGTAAAGACCTCAATGTAGGTGACGATGTTCTTATGGCAAGTATGGACGGAATTATCCGCGAAGCAAAGGTCGTAGGACTCTTTAAGCCTGCCAATGAATATTCAGCAATGTTCCAGAGCGTATATTGTGAGCCGGGACTTGCCCGTGCTTTTGCAGACCTCACTTATGCAAACTCCTTCAGTCAGGAGCTGCCGGACAGCGTAGACCTTTCAATTTCAAATATGTCAGAAGATGATTTCTTCGGCGATGATGATTTCTTCGGAGAAATTGAAGAAGACAGTCAGATTCTTGGAAGCACAAATGACTTTGACAGCATTCTTGGAGATACAAGCCTGCGCGACCAGCTTAATAAGACAGATGACGGCTCATGGCAGTACGTTTTGGCAAAGCTGGAAAATCCTCATGCAGACAAGAAAATTGTTGCAGAACTCAACAAGCGCTTTAAGGAAGAAGGCCTCAACGCTCAGGCAATGGACTGGAAAAAAGCCGCCATTTCTTATTCAGGAACAGTTGAAGGAATCGGCTTTATTTTCAACCTGCTTATCATAATTCTTGCAATCGTAGTATTCATTATCATCATGAATACAATGGTAGTTTCTGTAATTGAAAGAACCAGCGAAATTGGTACAATGCGTGCCATCGGTGCAGAAAAAAAGTTTGTTAAAAAGCTCTTCTATTCAGAAGCAGTAATTCTTACAAGCCTTTCGGCTCTGGCAGGAATCATCTTTGCCTTTATCTGCATGCTGATTTTCAACTCTTTCAACATCGCAATTACAAATGAGATTGCTAAAATGATTCTCGGCGGCGGACTCCTTCACTTCAGCCCGACACCAAAAATCATAATCGTAACAATTCTTGTAGCCCTTATCGGAAGTATTCTGAGTAATAGATATCCAGTAAAATCAGCCCTCAGAATTACCCCAATCAAGGCCCTCAGCAAGGAATAGGGGAGGCGTAAAATGAAAACAGTATCATTAGCACTTAGAAATCTTACACGAAATAAAAGACGTAACGCCATTCTTGCCGTTGCAATTGCCTTTGGATTTTTTGTAGTAACCGCAATCGACGGTCTCACAACAGGTATGGTCGGCAACCTCGAAAATCAGATTGCCCAGCTTGTTGGCGGTAATGTAATTGTACAGGGACTCGAATGGGAAAATCCTACAACCTCAGAAGGAAAGGCAAAGCTTGTAAACATTGTCCGCGACCGAGATTACGTTAAGAACATTGTAAAAGAACTTGGTATCAGATACGAATATACAACAGCTTACACAATGTCTGGCGGAACAATTATTTTCAACGGAAAGAAAGGCACAATTCAGCTTTACGGACGCGACCTGGAAGAAAAAGCTCTTCAGAATTCCTTCCAGTTTGTAAGCGGCGGTGTAAATCACGATATCAAAAATGGTTTGATTATCAGTGATAAAACAGCAGAGTCCCTCAACCTTCAGGTTGGAGATGAAGTAATCTATTCAACAGGTACAGTTTACGGCCAGAACACTTTTGAAGACATGACAATTATGGGAATCATAAAGTCAAACAGCTTCATTTCTACAGTTCAGGCTTATGCTGATATTGAAGATTTGAACAAGATTATCGGAATGCCGGAAGGCGGTTATTCAATGTTTGCCCTTTATCTTAATGATAAGAATCAGCAGACAAAGGCTGCAAATATGATTGAAGCAAGAATCCGCCAGGACAGCGAAAAGAATCCCGAAATCAATGTTACCAGCCGCCTTGAAGCCGCAAAAAAATACCCTACAAATATTGGAAAGGGAATTGAAAAGCAGGTAGACCCAAGCAAGCCGGAAAATGAATGGAAGGGCGTTAAGTATGGTGTAGAAACCCTCTATGATGAAATTCCTCAGATTAAGACTGTTTTGAACATTGTACACATTATCACAACAGTAATTCTTCTTGTAATTCTTCTGATTGTAATGGTTGGAGTTTCAAACACTTACCGCATGGTTTTGTACGAGCGAATCCGCGAAATCGGAACAATGCGTGCCCTTGGAATGACCGGAAAAGATACCCGCAGTGTATTCACAAACGAAGCTGTAATTCTTTGTATCATTGGAGCTTTAGCAGGTTTGATTTTTGCCGTAATCGTAATGTCAATAATCCACCTGATTCCAATTTCAAACGAATCGCTGGGCTTCTTCCTTTCGAAGGGACACTTCAGCTTTAAGGTTTCGCTTGTTTCTATTATAGTACAGTATATTATGCTGATTATTCTTACATCACTTGCTGTTCGAGGAAGTGCAAAGCAGGCAGCCCGCATGAGTCCGGCCGAAGCATTGAGAACAGTTAAGTAAACGTCATCCCGAACTTGGTTCGGGATCTATAAAGGAGTTTATAAATGAAAAAGATACTAACAATCATCGCAGCCGCAGCTCTCTTCACAGCCGCAGCAACCGCCCAGATTTCCCAGGCAGATGTCGATAAGGCTTTCAAAATTGTGGAAGACACAGAAGACACTCTTGCCTACCACGGCGACTATTCCGCAACCGTTACACTTGTTGTAGAAAAGCCAGGCAAGCCAAATGAAAACCTTCAGTTTAAGATTTTTGAACGCACAGACGATAAGCTCATGACCATGGTACAGCTCTTCCCGGAAGCAGACAAGGGTAAGGGATATCTCCGCAACGATGATAACATCTGGTCTTATGATCCTATCAGCCGTAAGTTCACACATACTTCTATTAAGGAAGCTATTGGTGATTCAGATATCAAGCTTGATGACGTTGAGCAGAGCAAGCAGAAGTGGCGTGCTAATTATGATGTAGAAGCTTATGAGCAGGGAACTCTCGGAAAGTATCCGGTACACATCATCACCCTTAAGGCAAAAACAAGCGAGCCTTCTTATGCAAAATCAAAGTTCTATATCAGAACAGACATTCCTCTTGTTCTTAAGGAAGAAGATTTTTCCGGTTCAGACCGCCTTATGCGTACAATTCTGATTCCAAAATATTCAAAGGTTCCTGCCGGTTATGTAGGAACTCAGATTCTTATCCGCGACGAGCTTAACAAGGGTGAACAGACCCAGCAGGTAATTTCCGACCTCACCTTCGACACCCTCCCCGATAAGATTTTCACCAAAGCATATTTGGAAGGTTTAAATTAGTATGAAAAAATCACTTTTAATCTTATTTCTTCTCTCACTCCCATTCTTCCTCACCGCCCAGTCCGACGACGACCTCTTTGGCGGCAGCGATGATGCCCTTTTCAGCAGTGATGACGACCTCTTTGGCGATGACAGCATTTCCGAAGTTTCAGATGTAGCCGCAAAAAGCGACCTGAGCAAAGGTGTTATCTTTGATGCCGGTTCAATAAAAATTGGAGGAAGTCTCAGTGCCGGCCTAGATACAGATACTGTTTTGTGGGGACCGGATCAGGAAGACCTTGGAGACAATATTCACAATACAAGTCTCAAACCTGATTTAAGTGCAATGCTTTCTGTAGATGCACGCCCGACAGATACACTTCGTCTTTATACAAAGTTTGGACTTGAATATCCTTTTGTAGATAAAACTTCTGTAAAATTGAATATGAAAAATCCGAAGCAGCCGGACTTAAGTCTGACTATAGACAACTGGTTCAAGCTCAAGGAACTCTTTACAGATTTTTCTTATAAAGATACAGCCTACTTCCGCTTTGGTGTTCACACTGTTACCTGGGGCGCCGGCTATTTCTTCAGTCCTGTATCAGATATGATTAACTCATCTTCTATTGATCCAGAACATCCGGAAAAGCAGGTTGATGGCAGCCTCAATCTTCGCACTCAAATAATCATTCCAAACAGCCAGAACTGTCTCTGGTTCTACGTAATTCCTTCAACAAAATTTAAGAATCAGACAGCAGAAAGCTATGCCCGCGACACAGCTCTTGCGGGTAAAGCAGATATTCTGATTGGTAACTGGGAACTCGGAGTAGGTGGATTATATAAGTATAACAGTGCACCAAAGGCTATGCTCACAGCCACAGGAAGCCTTAAGAAGGTAAGCTTCTTCGGCGAGTTTGTATACAGCTACGGTGCTGTAAGCGAATGGGCAAAAAATACAGACTGGGATGATAAAACAAGCATCTTCCAGGCAACTGCCGGCCTAAGCTATTACTGGAAGGAGCAGAAAATTAATCTTGCCGCTCAGTATCTTTTTGAAGGCAACGACAAGGATTTTTCAAAAAAGATTTCCCAGTACGGTCACAATATAGCCTTAATGGCAAGCAAGGGAGATCTCTTTAAGAATCCAGACCTTTCTCTCAATCTTTTTGCTATAGCAAACTTCGGCCGCAAAGAAGCTACTGTTGAGGATATGGTTGCCCTGAATCCGGATTTAGCTCCAATAGCAAAGACAGCTCCCGCAGAGGTAGAAAAAGCCGCAAAGCAGGCTTCAAGCGCAATACCAGCTCTTAGGGCCAGCCTTACATTAACCTACACACCTTTTAAGGATGTAAGCTTTGGACTCGGTCCTGTTCTCACCTTCTATGACTACGAAAAAAAGCCAACTACCTCCCTAAAGCTTACAGCTAAGCTTGGCGGCGGAAAGTTCTAAAAAGATTATATTTATACCACACGGATTGCAATCCGTGTGGTATAAATTAAATAATTTGTTTGTTTTATTCCCAAAATTGCCTTATAATTTAACAATATCAAAATATTTATAAAATTAGGAGAAACACTATGAACGTACATAACCTTATGGAAGATATCGTTATTAAGGCTGTTAATACACTCTACGATCGTGTGAAGAGCGAGAATGTTACCTGGCTTACCTGTGATTGTGAGAACTGCCGGCTTGATACAGTAAGTTATGTGCTTAATCGAATTCCTCCAAAATATGTCGTTTCTGGCCGTGGTGTTACTCATAATGTTGAATATCTTGCCAGCTCACAGCTTCAGGCTGATATTGATTCGCTTGCCCTCGACGGAATGCGTACTGTAAGCTCAACTAAGCGACCTTTCCATTCAGAAAACAGGGCCGACTGTGAAATTAAGGCTGATAATACCGCCGCAAAACCTGCTTTCAACTTCTTTACCTTTACAGGACTTGTTCTTGATGGAAATACCTTTGAGCCTGTTACAGATGCAAAAATCACCCTTAAAATTGACGGAAAATTAGCAGAAATGGTAGATAAAACCTGGTCTAATCCATATAACCTGGTGCCAAGTACAAAGGGTGTTTATTCCTTCTGGGTAAAATCAATTCCCGCAAAAGAGAGCGGAGAACGGGCTTATTTCAACTTCAGTATTGAAATAGAAGCAGACGGCTATTCAGAATCTGTATATCATTTTGAAGTACCAATTATGAGTGAAGATAAGGTTCGTGATACTCTGGATTCTACATATACTTTGAAAATTAAAGATCTCGTTATATTTAAGAAATAGTGTCATGCTGAACTTGTTTCAACATCTAGTAATCTCATAAAATAATAGAGAATCATTCAATTAAAATCTCCTCTTTTACAA
>CAMNGG010000288.1 GCA_946537975.1 uncultured Treponema sp.
GATTCAATAAGAGACCCGGCTGCCAGCCAGAACTATCTGATTGAAAAGAAACAGTTTACAATCTGCTACAACAGCCAGAGTCTGACACCTAACTGGGTAGCCTGGCATCTTGCCGCTTCCGACCTTGGAGAAGCAGACAGAGCAGACAGCTTCCGTCCGGATCCCGAGCTTCCCAAGGAATGGTACGCAGTCCGCAAAAACGATTACAAGTTTACCTATTACGGCTTTGACCGCGGCCACATCTGCCCTTCAGCAGACCGCACTGCCACCACAGAAGACAACAGCATAACCTTTCTTATGACGAACATGGTACCTCAGGCTCCTGATAATAACCGCATCGTCTGGGTAGCCCTGGAAAAGTATGAGCGGGAACTGGTGCTTGCCGGAAAAGAAGTTTACATTTTTGCCGGCTCTTACGGTAAGGGCGGAACCGGTGATAACGGCTATTTTGAAGAAATCCCCCTCAGCCTCAAGGACGGCAGGGAGCTTGCCATAACAGTTCCCTCTCACACCTGGAAAATTCTCCTGATTCTGCCGGAAGCTGATAATGATTTTGAGAGGGCAGTTCAGAGTGAACAGCTTCAGCTTATTGCCGTAAGTGTTCCTAACCAGCAGGGCTGCGGCAAAAACGGCAGCTGGCAGCAGTATCTTTGCTCCGTAGATTATATAGAAGAAATCACCGGCTATGACTTTTTCGAACTCCTCCCCGACAATGTAGAAGAAGAAATTGAATCTTCAGTCTTCTCGTGGTAAGATTTGATAATAATTATTTTATATACACTTTTATTGAGTCCTGTAACTGTGCGAATTCTCAGTTACAGCATGGATCCGCATTATAAATGTATTCTGCGATGTTGGCGCGAAGGAGCGGACCGTGATTCAAAAACACTCTTTTTGTGGTTGCCGCGAAGCGGCAGTTCAATAGTTTCTATGCCACAAAAAGCGTGTAGCGCATTATTGCGCGGTTTTGAATCACGAAGACGCGACTGGGAGCCAACGTTTCGAATCTTTTGTTTATAATGCGGATGCCCTGGAAGTTGCAGGACTCGAGAACACTTTTTTTTATAAGGATACACAATGAATAGTAAAATTAAAGAATTATTATCAAAACTCACCCTGGAGGAAAAAGCCGGTCTCTGCTCCGGCAAAGACTTCTGGCGCACCAAACCCGTAGACCGACTGAACATTCCTTCTGTAATGGTGAGCGACGGCCCGAGTGGTCTTAGAACTCAGCACGATAACGGCGTTGACGAAAACGATTCCCGCACTTCAGTAAGCTTCCCGTCCGGTTGTGCAACCGCATCAAGCTTCGACCGCTCACTTTTGCACCACCTTGGCGAAATCCTCGGCGAAGAAGCAAACAATTACAATGTATCTACCGTACTTGGCCCCGCAATCAATATCAAGCGTTCTCCACTTTGCGGAAGAAACTTCGAATATCTTAGCGAGGACCCTTACGTTTCCGGAGAACTCGGCGCCGCTTATATCAGCGGTGTTCAGTCAAAAAATGTCGGAACCTCTGTTAAGCATTTTGCCGCAAACAATCAGGAAACAAACCGCTTTTCTGTAAGTGAAGAGGTTGATGAACGTACCCTGCGCGAGATTTATCTTCCGGGCTTCGAGACCTGCGTAAAAAAATCAGCTCCAACTACAATCATGTGCTCCTACAACGCAATCAACGGCGAGCTTTCAAGCCAGAACAAGTGGCTGCTCAAAGACTTACTCCGCGACGAGTGGGGTTATAAGGGCATGGTAGTTTCAGACTGGGGCGCTGTATATAACCGTGTTAAGGCAATTAAGGCCGACCTAAGTCTTGAAATGCCATATTCCGGAGGCCACACAGATAATGATATCGTGGAAGCAGTTAAGTCCGGCGAGCTCACCATGGAAGAACTCGATGAAGCAGTTTCTCATGTTCTCGAAATGGTTTTGAATTACACAGAACACAGGCAGCCAGGCGTATTTGATATGGAAAAAGATCACGCCGAATCCGGCCGCATCGCAGAAGAATCTTGTGTTCTTTTGAAAAACGACAAGGTCTCAGCCGACACTGTCGCAGCTCCGGTGCTTCCAATCAAAGCTTCCGCAGACAAGGTTCTTTTTGTCGGCTGCTTTGCAGAAAATCCGCGCTATGGTGGCGGCGGAAGCTCTAAAATCAAATGCTACAAAATGACAAGCGCCATTGACGCTGCCCGCGAAGCAGGTCTTTCTGTAAAATACGTAAAAGGCTATAACGACGACTTTGTAACAACAAGCGCTGCCCTCACAGATGAAGCCTTAGCCGCAGCCCGCGATGCTGACACAGTAGTTGTTTTCGCAGGACTTCCTGAAAGCTTTGAATCAGAAGGTGCAGACCGCACAAGCCTTGATATGCCGGCTGTTCAGAACGAACTGATTGAAAAACTCGCAGTTGTGAACCCCCACATAGTTGTAGTGCTTCATAACGGTGCGCCAGTTACAATGCCCTGGCTGGACAAGGTTGCCGCAATCCTTGAGTGCTACTTAGGCGGCGAGAATATTGGTACAGCGCAAATCAATATTTTGTTTGGTAAGACTAACCCAAGCGGAAAGCTTGCAGAAACCTTCCCGCTTCGCCTGGAGGATACTCCCTGCTACCTGTTCTATCCTGGAAACGGCCGCACCTCCGTTTATGCAGAAGGAATCTTCGTGGGCTACCGCTGGTACGACAGCCGCAAAATGCCGGTGCTCTTCCCATTTGGTCACGGACTCAGCTACACAAGCTTTGAATACTCAGACCTTAAAGTTTCAAAAGCGACCTTTAAAGATAATGAGGGCGTAGAGGTAAGCGTGACAATCAAAAATACTGGCAGCGTAGCCGGAAAAGAAGTCGTACAGCTTTACGTTTCAGACAAAACAGGTGTAGAAATCCGTCCGGAAAAGGAGCTTAAGGGCTTTGAAAAAATCAGCCTCAAGCCGGGTGAGGCAAAGACAGTCAGCTTCCATCTTGACCAGCGCTCTTTTGCCTACTGGAATACCGATACAAAAGAGTGGTACGCTCCAAGCGGCACTTACATCATAAGCATTGGTGCATCCAGCCGTGACATCCGCCTTACCGCAGAAGTTGATGTAACCTCATCAGGCAAAAAAGCCTTTACAATCACACCTCAGACAACAATGGGCGATATGCTCCGCAACCGCGAAATGGCGGCCCTGATTCAGGAGGAATATAAAAAGGCAAGAAAGATTATTGATGATGTAACTGATGAAGAGTTCGAAGCAAAGTTCCCTTTCCCTAAGGTTGCGATGCTTGGAATGATTTTAAGTAATCCTTTCCGCAGCAACCGCGGCCGCGACGGAAAGACTATGGAAGATATTCTGAAACAAGTAGAAGACTATAATAAAGCTCTGGAAGGATAGATTATAAACACGACTTCCAGAACAAAAAAATAGGGTATGAACTACACTCTGTAGTGCACTGCAGCCGGCTTGACCGGCTGTCAGTGTAGATACAGCCGCGTAGTGCATACCCTTTTTTGTTCTGGAAGTTTTTTGAGTAATCTATACTTCCACATGCACCATCTGGGCAACAGGTTGTACAGTGGTGTAAACACTGCGGTTTGCTTTATATGGATTCTTAAAGTTTGAAATCTGTGAACGAAGCTGTTCAATATGCACCTTAAGCAGGTCGCGGTTAATCGCATTCTGTTTAAGCACCTTGTCCTGAAGATCAGACAAATCATTCTGAATCTTTGTAATTTCTGCTTCTTCTGCGGCAGGGGAGGTGTAGGAAGCGGCATTTGCCCTGTACATTTTTGCCATTGGCACAATCACTTTCTGAAGACTTGCGATGTTCTTTACAACCTGCTGTTCAAGCTCAGTGTGTGCAAGAAGACTTTCCGGATTTTCTGCAGTAATAGAGTCCTGCTGTTTTTCAAGAACAGTAAGATATTCGCGGAATTTTCCCCTCTGTTCTTCCAAAAGACTTCTGAAGCGGCGCAAGATAGCCACGCGTTCGTTTAATTCTTCCTGTGTGATATTAGACATCCAAATCCTCCCATAGTAAGTCGGCAAGCACAGCTTGCCTCTGTGCCATTCTTTCGATAATCCTAAACCGACCCTGTCGGCTCGGTTTTTAACGGATTTTCGATTTTAGGCATTACCCCACAATATTCAAAGTATTAGCAACCTTTGCGGCCGGAGCGTTTGCAGTAGAGTTTGCAATAGTTCTCCAGGCATCCGCAAGCTCATCAACCTTACTAAGCACAAATTCAATCTTCTGCTTGCTGTGGCTGATTGTTGCATCCATCAATTCTTCATTAAAATACACGTATAAAGACATAAGATTACGGGCAATATCTCCGCCTTTTTCCATGTCAAGCGAAACCTGAAGCTCAGTAATAATTGCCTGTGCCTTCTGCAGATGAATTCCAAACTGCTCAATGTCTCCGGCCTTAAGCTTTTCATTTACGTCAAATAAATTAATTGCCGCCTTAAGATGCTTTACAGCACCTTCATAAAGTAAAACAACCAGTCTTCCCTGACTCGCAGTATTTACATTAGTTTTCTGATATGCAGCGTAAGCGTTCTGGTAACCCATTGGCTTTCCTCCTTGAATTCTAGGTCAAATCGTCATCCCGAACTTGTTTCGGGATCTATTTGAATAGATGCTGAAACAAGTTCAGCATGACGACAATAGTCCTATTCTTTTCTAATTTTCGGATTTCTAAAATTTTACTTTAGAACTTTTTTCATTTTTTTAGTGGAAAAAAATACATATCTTTACTATATTAATAGTAACAAACGATTTTTACTCAGGAAACAAAAAATGGCAGAAAATCAGAACGAAAACAAGACCCCAGAAAATAACGACGAAAACGATCCATATAAGTTTTTTAAGTTTGCAGGTCCAGACAACAACGACGACAAAGATAAAGATAAAAAGAAAAAGAATGGAAAAAAGAAAATGCCATTCTGGCCGATACTGCTCATTACACTTTTTGTGGTTGCGATGGCAGAATATTTTATTTTCCCAAAATCAGATGATTTAACAGATTATTCTGATTTTAAGGCTAAAATCGAGAGTGGTGAAATCAAATCTGTAGTAATCAGTGACTCTTATTTTATAGGTTATGGCACTGTTATTGAAACTGATGTTGGAAACGGCAGGGGACTTAAGCTCTTTAATGTTCCTTCTTCAAAAGCAGCCCAGACATATAAAACTTCAGCTGTACTTACCCAGAGCTTTCTCGATTTCCTTGAAGAAAATAATGTTCATTACAAGTTTGCCGCAAAGCAGAACAACTGGTTCATCCAGCTGCTATTGAATCTTCTTGTTCCATTTGGTCTGATTTTCCTTATGTACTTCTTCCTCTTCAGAAAGATGGGAGGCGGAAACGGCGGCGGAATCGGCTCTATTTTCAGTGTTGGTAATTCCCGGGCAAAGGTTGTAGAAGAGGGAAAAATCAAAACCCGCTTCTCTGATGTAGCCGGTGTAGACGAGGCCAAGGAAGAGCTTGTAGAAGTAGTTGATTTCCTCAAGTCTCCAAAAAAATATACAGATATTGGTGGTAAGATTCCTAAGGGAGTTCTTCTTGTTGGTGACCCTGGAACCGGTAAAACTCTGCTTGCCCGTGCAGTAGCAGGTGAGGCCGGTGTACCATTCTTCAGCATTTCCGGTTCAGACTTCGTAGAAATGTTTGTTGGTGTTGGTGCCAGCCGTGTCCGCGACCTTTTTAAGCAGGCCCGCGAAAAAGCTCCTTGTATTGTATTTATTGATGAAATTGATGCCCTTGCCAAGAGCCGTGCAAACGGTTTCAGCTCAAACGACGAGCGCGAACAGACACTCAACCAGCTCCTCGTAGAGATGGACGGCTTTGATAACGAAAAAGGTCTTATCGTTCTTGCCGCAACCAACCGTGTAGACGTTCTTGACCCTGCAATTCTCCGCCCGGGCCGCTTTGACCGCCAGGTTCCGGTTGAAAAGCCTGATGTAAAGGGCCGCGAAGAAATCCTCCGCATTCACGCAAAGAACGTTAAGCTTGATAATGATGTTGATTTTGAGTCCATTGCCCACGGAACTACAGGCTTTGCCGGTGCAGACCTTGCAAACGTAGTAAACGAAGCAGCCCTTCTTGCAGTACGCAATGGCCGTAAGAAGGTTACTATGGAAGATTTCAACGACGCTATCGACAAGGTAAGCATTGGTCTTAAAAAGAAGAGCCGCAAGGACAATAAAAAGCAGATGCGCCTTGTTTCTGTTCACGAAACAGGACACGCCCTTGTTGCGGCCTTTAATCCGGACCACGAGCCTGTAAATAAAATTACAGTAGTTCCTCGCAGCCACGGAGTAGGCGGCTTTACCCAGTATCGCGAAGAAGGCGAAGAAAAGTTCAATATGACCCGCAAGGATATGATGGACGAAATCGACAGCCTGCTCGGTGGCCGTGCCGCAGAAGAGGTTATACTCGGTGACATTTCAACCGGCGCTTCAAACGATATTGCCCGTGCTACAGACATTGTAAAACGAATGATTACCGACTTCGGTATGTCAGACAAGTTCAAGAACATGACCCTTGGCCGCGGTGTACTCGGCAATCGCGGCGGTGACGCAAACCTCATCCGCGAGTTCTCTGAACAGTCTCAGAACTACATCGACGAAGAAATTGCCCGCATCATGGACGAGCGCTACAAGTACGTTGTAAAGCTCCTCAAGCAGCACAAAGATCTGCTCGAATATATAGCCAACCGCCTTGTAGAAGTAGAAACCATGGACGGCAAAGAGTTCTACGAAATTGTAAAAGGCGAACAGCACTGCAAAGAACTCACCGCCACTGCCGGAAAAGCTTCTAAAAAAGCAGACTCTTCAGAAGCTCCTGAAAAGAAAACTGCAAGAAGCAGAAAAACCGCAGAAAAGAAATAAAGACTAGATTTTTCTATATATTATGTTAAAATATTTGGCGAATGATTTGTA
>CAMNGG010000289.1 GCA_946537975.1 uncultured Treponema sp.
GCATCCTTAGTAGCCTGACGCTGAGAGTCGTTGAAGTAAGCAGGTACTGTAATTACAGCATCTGTAACTTCTGTTCCGAGGTAATCCTCAGCAGTTTTCTTCATCTTCTGAAGAATGAAAGCAGAAATTTCCTGTGGAGAATACTTTTTCTTCTGTCCACCCTCTTCTACTTCTACACGGCAGTCTGAACCGTTATCAATAATTGTATATGGAAGCTTTGTTGCCTCGCCCTGAAGTTCACTGTAGCGGTGTCCGATAAGACGCTTTACTGAGTAAACTGTGTTCTTTGGATTTGTTACCATCTGGTTTTTAGCAGGTGCACCAACAATGCGGTCTCCCTTAGCTGTAAAACCAACGATAGATGGAGTTGTACGTCCACCTTCTGAGTTCTGAATTACTACTGGTTCACCGTTTTCCATTACGGCAACACAAGAGTTTGTTGTTCCTAAGTCAATACCTATGATTTTTCCCATTTTATATACCTCGCTTGTGGTGGTTGAGCCTGTCGAAACCACTCATTTATTAAGGTCATTTCGACAGGCTCAATGACCGTTTTTTACTATATTACTGCTTCGGTACCTTTACCATTACCTTAGCGTGTCTGATTACTTTATCCTTGAGCTTGTAGCCCTTGAGATAAACCTGAGCCAGAGTTTCCTTCTTGGCTTTTTCATCTTCCATACGGCCTATTGCTTCGTGCTCGTCAGGATTGAATTCATCTCCTTCCTTGCCGTAGCCAACAAGACCATATTTATCTTCCAGCATTTTAACGAGAGCCTTGTTAATCATTTTGATTCCGTCGGCAATTGATTTTGCATCCTTTGCATCCTTTGCGGCGTCAATTGTGCGGTCAAAATTATCAAGACTGTCGAGCAGGTCGCCCAAAAGTCCGGCATTTGCGTAGTCGTAAGTGTCCTGCTTTTCTTTCATCATGCGCTTGCGGTAGTTATCAAAATCTGCGGCACGGCGCAAGAGCTGATCTTTAAGGTCAGCATTTTCTTTTTCGAGGGCAGCAATCTTTTCTTCCGGAGTAAGCTCTTTTTTCTCTTCTGCGGTCCCTGAACCTGACGAAGGATTATCAGCATCTGTTTTTGCGGCATCACCTTCTGCAGTCTGTGAATCAGCAGCAGCCTCTTCCTGAGAAGCCGCTTTTTCTTCTGTCTGATTTTCAGTTTTCTCTTCAGCCATTCTTTTCCACCATCAAAATATGTTTTCTACATTTAAAATTACTAATTTTGAGGGTTAATCGTCAATATTTTTTTGAAAATTTTCTTATTTTTTTGATTGCTACTGAATCAGCTTAGTGAGGGCTTCGTTGAGTTTTTTAAAGGAAGAATCATTAGGATTTATGGCAACTACCTGGCGAAGATAATACTGAGCCTTTCTGTAGTCCTGTTTTGCATAATAAAGCTCGTACAGGCGGAAAAGGGCATCGCTGTTACGAGGATTTGAAATAAGGCTTGAACGAAGGTCGGCCAGAGCCTTTTCCTCAGTCAACTGGAGATAACTTCTTCTATAATAAAGGTTACTTTTTACCTTTGCGGATGCAGAGCCCATAAGGGAATCAATATATTTTAATACGGCATCCCGGTTACCAACCTTGCTGTATGCAAGAATATAGGCTTCAAGCAGCATTTCATCAGTGTTATTTGCTTCATATCTTGCCTTTGCATATTCATAGGCCTCGTTGTTTTTACCAAGCTTAAGGCAGACCTTTACATATTTTTCTACAACTGACGGACTAACATTACCAAGAGAAATAAGATTCCGGCTCGCAGTATAGGCTTCCTGCCAGTTTTCCCGCTGAATAAGACCCTCAAGAGCGTAGGTCATTGCCTCCTGATTTCCCGGTCTTTTTTCGAGAACCCGGGCCGCAAGCTCATCAGCATATTTGCCGGCAACAGGAGAATCAGTTTCAGAAGAAATGCGGGCCGCAAACATAAGGGCATCAAGATTATCCGGATAAATCTGCAGGGCCTTTTCTACAGTTTCAGAGGCTGCGGCCGTATTTTTACTCCAGTCAAGCTGAACCCGGGCTCGAAGCACAAGATAATCAATAGAAGAGGAATCCTGGCGGGCATAAACATCAAGAAGAGAAACTGCATGGATGTAATCCTTCTTTTCTACAAGGATTTTTGCACGGAAAAGCAGAAATTCCAGGTCGTTAGGAGTCTGCTGCAAAACCTTTGCAACATAAAGCTCGGCAGAATCATAATCGCCCGCATCAAAAGCTATATAAGCATTCTGTTTTAAAACTGCTATATCATTTGCAGTATTCTCTATTGAATTTAATATCTGAGAAGCTTCAGCAAGCTTTCCATTTGAACGAAGAATACGCGAATAAGCCAGATTGATTTCTGCAGTTTTAGGAGAAGAGGCATAGGCCTGGGCAATGTATTTTTCCGCATTTTCAAAGCCCCGCTTGCGTTCGTAAAGCTTTGCCATAAGATAATTGGCAAGCACCGAATCACTTTGAAGAAGGAGAGCCGACTGAAGGGCTTTTTCGCAGGAATCATAAATAGAAATATCAGTATTATTATTCATTATTACCAGGGCTGGCAATAAGGTTGTAAGAAAATCTACGTTACCGGTACTTGAATCAAAAACGCCCTGCTTCACCGAGCTTATGGCTCCTGTATAAGGATTATCTTCCGTTACAACAGGAATATCCCAGGTGATTTTTTCAGAAGGCCAGACCAGCTTCATAATTTCTGCGGAAACAAGAGCCAGAACTCTTTCACTTTCGTCAAATTCCAGACTTTTTTTACGCATAAGAGACATAGCCTCTCGCAGCGAATCAGGACTTCCGTTCTGAACACCATATAAAACAGCTGAATCTATCTTAGAAAAATATGCATACTGATTTTTTCCCGCAGGAAGCTTAATTGAATAAGAAGTATCATCAAGAGTAGAAGAGGCAGCGGCGGCATTTTTTTCAGCTTCGGCCTTAGCGGCTTCGGCGGCAGCGGCAGCGGCGGCCTCTTCTGCAGCCTTTTTCTTCTTTTTAGATACAGAAAAAACCGGACTGCTCAGCAATAAAGCAGCCAGAAGCATGAGAATTCCAGTTTTTCCCCAAAAAGTTTTAATCAACTTCTATACCCAGTTATTCGTCGTCATCAGATTTATAGCCAGCCTCTTCATCAGAAAAAACTCCAGTCTCCTCATCTGAGAAAACAAGCTCCTTATGCTTTTGTTGCAAAAGAAAGAAAAGAATTAAAAATACCGCTATAAGCAGCATAAAAAGAGGCCCCAGAGTAATAGCAACCGCCCTGAAAGAAAGCTTAATGAGCCCGAAAGAAAAAAGTGAATACCAGCAGCCCATACCAAACAATGTAATAGAAGGAATAAGGTAACCGAATTTTAATACTCCATACTTCCATTTGCCTGCAACAAACCAGAGAAGCCCCGCAGACACTCCCAGCAGCGGCCACATTTCATGCAGAGCGAAGGAGAAAAAGATATAAGTTACAAGATAAATCAGACTCCAGCAGAGATATAAAAG
>CAMNGG010000290.1 GCA_946537975.1 uncultured Treponema sp.
GTTCAATACCATTTTTTTCTCTGTTTTTAATATGCTTATAAGCTTTGAATAAAGTTGATGGTCCAATTTCTGAAGCAAAAAATCCGATTCCCTGATTCCAGGCAAGAAGTTCAAAAACATCATCCAGGGCCTGACTATCTATTCCATGAATGTATGCTTTTACAAGTTCTCGTGTTGCCTGACGCATTCTTCCAGCTCCTACAGCATTTGTAAGAGATAATAAAAGTCTGGTTTCATAAGGAAGATAACGCTTTTTATTATTCCATGTAAGGTCCCAAAAGTTTACGGCTACCTAAGATTTTATATGAGACTTATATTAAGTGGTGTGCTAAGAATAATGAAAAGATTATGACGCAGAAATGGCTGGCGCTGAGGATGCAGGAAAAAGGACTTAAGTGAATGGCGAGCAACGGGCAGCGAATGTGGCTGGGGCTTGTGTTGAGGGATGAATGGAGAAGTTAGAGCAAGAGGCTCTCCCCGATAGCGAAAGGCGTGACTGCCTGGACATCGGAGAGAGCTTTGGAAGCTGATTTACAAGTATAACTAATATCTTGGTCTAGTAGCTATTTGCTGGAGCGACAAAGCTATTTGTGATTTAAGAGTTTGAAATGCTTTAATTTTACAAACATCTTTATAGCCTTCAACAAAGAATTCTTTTTTTTCTAAATCTTGCAATTTATTATCAATTAGAGTATTTAATTCTTGCAACGGAATTTCTTCAGATTTATACACATCATAGGCATTTGTACAACAAATAATTGTTGTATTTAAGATTGATGAAATGAAGAATAATTCATTATTTGATAAAGTTAGAAAATAACTAATTTGATTGTTATTATAAAATAACGAAAATAAAGTACAATGATTTCGATTAACAAAAAAATTATCGTTATATGAACAACCTTTAATTGCTTCAATAGCTTGTTGAATTAAATCTTTATCAGATATTTTTAAGTATTTTGAATATTCATTTTTCAATTTTTTATCAAAATTACTTGTAAAAGTAGGTAAATTATTTGTACCACTTATTTTATAAAAATCAAAATTTTCAAATAGAACATCTTTATTTTTTTTATCGAAAATAGAATCTATAATTAACTTATTTGCCTCTTTTTCTGTAATTATTGGAAAACTCTTTATATACGGAATAAAATAAGATTTTAGAGAATCTAAATCTCTTATATTATAAGATAATTGCTTTAGGTTATTTACAACCTCTTTTAATTTTATAATTAATACATCTGATTCTAATTTTTGAGCATTTCTTGTAATATAGTATAAAGGATCTTCTTTATTTAAGGGTATTAACAAATCATGTAATAATGTGTTCTTATCTAGTAAACCATCAAAAACAAGATTTATAACAGATTCTAATTTTAGTAAACGATAATTACCAGTTGAATAATCTTTTAAAAATTTCTGGTAATCATTTAGTTCTTCTTTTTCATCATATAATGATAAAGATGGATAAAGATTTATAGCACCTTGTAATTCTTCTTTACAAGTTTTTCCATCGCTATATAATTTTGTATAGGCACATAATGAATAAAAACATTCTACCGGTGAATAATAATCTTCTTTATTAGAAAATTCATTATACATAAATATCATTTCAGAAAGATAATCACATGCTGTTTTTACAGTCCTTAAATTTGGTTGCACTTCAAAAAAGGCATTATTTAAAGGATCTAACAAATCTGGTATACCATCTAAAAGAGGTATTGATTTTATTATACTTTTAAAGACTTTATTTTTGTCTGGAATATATTTATAGGTTCGTCTTATATATTTTTCTTTTTCCGCTTTATAATTATCTCTGTCTAATAATTCAGCTTCGTTAGCAATATAAACAATTTTAATATTATTAAGAATAAAACAATTATTCAGAGTTCCTAATAAGTCTGTAATATCAATTTTATCAGAAACTCGTTCTAAATCATCAAGAAACAATATTGATTTCTTAATTCTTTCTTGTTTTTTTAATGATAAATTCATAATAAATGAGAAAATATCTGAAGAAATAGAAGAACATGTATTTAAAATATTCTTTGTTGTAGGGTCATTAACAAAATCAATTAGTGAACTTTTAGTCTTATCTAATTCTTTAAATATTTTATATACATTTGAATTTTTGTCGTATCTTAATAAAAGATTGCAAAATAAATTTGAAGCTGTCGATTTTATATCATTTATTCCATTTAGAGAAAAATAAATAAATGTATAATCAGTATAATTTTTTGACAGTTCATCAATAAACTTTTTAATATAATAACTTTTACCTGCACCCCAAGGTGCATCTAATAACATTGCATAATCAGGATTTTCTGTTTCTTGATATTTTATAACAAGTTTCTTAAAAGAATCATTTTTACATATTTTTTCTTTTATTTCATCAGTCATTTTTTTTATTCCTTTTTTTAATTTATTTTAATTTTTTATTATCTATAAATCTATACTTAACATTCTATAATAAACATTTATTAAAACATTTTTTCATGGTAATATATAAGAGAACTTAGAAATCGTCTTTATAATTTTTAATTAGGAGATTTTAATGAAAAAGAAGATTCTTTTTGTATGTTTTATATTTTTAACACTTTACTATACTTTTGCACAGAACCTTGATTTTAAGTATTTTTCGGATTATTCAAAAGATTTTTCAGCTGTCGAAATAAAAGATTTTTTAAGACGTTATATTTCCGAAAAAGAAGCAAAAGATTTCCGAAATACAAATAATGAAGATCAACTTGAAGAAGAAATAAAAAATGGTATTAATGAAAAAATACTTTCTTCCGGAAGAATAAGAGATGTTGTTTTTCAACAAAAAGATGTAATAGAATAAAAAATAACCACAGGCATTTTTACCTGCGGTTTTCATTTTTTAGGGAAAATAAAAATGGCGTCTCGGCTTTTTACGGCACCTCAAAACACCAGACAGTGTGGCTGAAAAAATGCAGTACTACTTATGTAATAAAGGTATATTCAAAGTTGATTTATTTTTCAAAACCCCGTAAGAATACACGACCCATTAATTCTCTTCCACCACAAAGGAGTAAGAAACTAAGTAAACGTTAGTACTCGTAGTCTACGCCGCACCAGCCCGATGAATCATAACAAGAATCGTGGAAGTCAGCTTCCTGTTCATATTCCTGCTGATTATACAGTTTATCACATTTACTCTGGATTCTTCGCAATTCCTGGATGACATTTTCTTCTGAAATACAAGTCTGAAGTTTTACAACTTTCCTTGTTATTTTGTTGTAAAGCTCATCATTTGCATAAGGCCATTTTTTTACAACAAGTCCATAATAGGAACGAAGCTGCTGGACGTCCTTAACACAATTGTGCTTTCTTGATTCAGGCAATGCCTCCAAATAATTGAAAAAATCTTTAAGTTTCTTTTTCATAGAAACCTCCTTAAAAAATGAACTAAAAGAACATTACTGTTCCTAATCACAATTTAAGGTATTTAAAATATAACAATAGAAGTCTGATTTTTCAATACTGTAATTGCAATAATTATTATAAAGAACCTTAAAAATACTATTCAACCATTTGAAATACATATGTATTTACTTCTTCTATACCATAGTAATTTCTTGTAGTGTAAGTTGCATTTTTTATGTACTTTAATTTATATGAACCAGAAATTGAAGGATTATTTGTAATTACATAACAATATTTTGAATATTCTAAAGGCATATAAAAACCGACCAATAAAATCCAATTATCCCCATCACGTTGATAATCAACTATATTTAATTTCATTGAATCTTGTGAAGACAAAGAAATAATATCACCTTTTTTAAAAGGAAGACCATTCAAGAAATCAAAAGAACCTACCTGCAGATAACCAAGTAAATTATCTGGAGATGTTCTTTTTTCATAATTTTCCATTTCTTCTATCGACGTAAAACCTTTTTTTATAGCTTCTTTTGTACGCATTCGATCAACTACTTCTCTACTTTCATGATCAATAGTTTTTAAATATGCTAAATCGTCTTTAGGAATAGAATCATAACCATAAGATATTTGGTTTCCTGTATAAAATGCATAAACAGCGTTAGAATATAAATCCCAAGTTCTATCAATATCTCCATTATCTTCTGATAATCGAGCTAGAATCAAAAATGCGTTACTTCTAGATTTTTTAATTATTTTTATTAGTTTATAATCAGTAATAGGTTGTTTTCGGTATGACTGAAGAAATGATAAAGAAACAGCACCAATCAAATTAGCAGTTTGTGAATATGTAACTTCAAGGTAGGCAGGATCACATAATAATGCATAAGCAAGATCTACTGATGTTTCTAACTCATGTTCATCTTCAGTACAAGCCCATAAAGCTATATGTGCGAAATAAGTTTCATATTGTTTTATTGATTCTTCAAATAATTCCTTTGCTTTATCTTTATGACCTATAGAATATTCATAAATACCTTTATAATAAAAATAAACCGATTCGTAATTAAAATTTTTGTTTGCAAGTTTATCGGATACTAGTAAATCTTGCTCAAAATTATATGATAAATTATCTGAAATTGAAAAGACTTTTGATTCTATCTCATTGACAATTTTAAAGTATGTTTTTTCAGCATTTTTAAATTTCCCTTTTTCATAAAACTTGTCCCCATTACTTATATTTTTATCAATTAAATTCGTTGTTGGTTCTGCATACATAATGAATAAATTGCATAAGAAACAAAAAATTAAAAAGAAAATTCGTCGCATTTTTTACCTCCAAGAATTCATTTCGTTTTCTTGATAAAAATCGTATGCTGCAAAAAAATGTCAGTATAAGAGTTTTACTTGAATTCGTTTTCTCTTATTTTATCATAAAATAATGTTAAAAGATAGGATTTTACACGGATATTGATAAACTGTTAATCAACTACAGGAATACAATTTATATCCGTCGTAACATTTGGACTGAGAACTTCTCTTTTCATTTGCCAACCGTCGTGAGTCCAGAATTTTGTGATGGTTATAGAGCCTCGGCCGTAGGAGCTTGTAATCTGATCTACAGCATCCATGAGCTTTCGTTTTTTGATGTCTTCTTTGGGATCTATCCAGAGCCAGCCCTGGAATTGGACGAACAAAAGATTTATGAACTGCATCTTTCTAGGTTATAAAAATTTAATTGAAAACTGATGATATTTGTGTTATTAAATATAAAAGTTTAAGGACAAAAAATGACAATAGAAAGAGTTGATGTAAATAATTATTCACTTTTTGAAGATATGATTTACTGGCGCGAAAATGGGATTGAAAGAAGTCCTGCCGGTCCTTCAATTTCTGAACAGATGAAAAATGAATTAAACAATCCAACCTTATATATATATGCAGCGTTGGAAAATGGCCGATATGTTGGCTGGATTTCACTTGTATATATTCCGAAAGTTGGACAAAGATGGAATGGGCATGGTCATATTTATGTTGATGAATTATGGGTTGAACCAGGTTTCCGAGGTAAAGGTTTTGCTAAAACTCTTATGAAAAAAGCTGATGACTTGAAGTCTGAATTAAATGCAACTGGCATTAGATTGTATGTAAATGTAAATAATCCTACAGCAATTAAACTCTATGAGAATAGTGGCTTTCATAAAGATGGTAATACATATTTTATGGAAAAATAAAATCAGGAAATCAAATGACTATCAGAGAATTTGTAAAAAAAAGTATAGAATATGATCGTTATCGAAAACATGGAACCTGGGGAAAGTATCTGGTTTATCATGTCTGGAATAAAGAATGGGAAGGTGCAAAGATTGGATTCCCGCATTTTGCTCTAGTTGATGGTGAAAATATACGAATAGCTAACAATGATGAAACCATGAAGATTATGGGATTATAATAACATGATAGAACACATGACAAGAAAAACTGTAAATTATGATGTGATTTATATTGGAGAAACATATGATGATGCAGAGCATGGTAAAACTTATAAATGCATCGCAGAATGGTATGATTCTGAAGGGAAATTTGATTCTATTTCAATGATAGATGAAACTGGAGAAGATTATATTTACGATGTAAGTGATTTCAAAAAACTTCAATAATTTTCCCCCGTGCCCCCAAAGATCCCAAAAGTTTACGGCTACATTCCCCAGCTCTTCATCAATCATCGGAAAATTAAGAAGTGCTGCCGGACGAAAAGGAATATCCATTCCTTTTTCATCTATTTTCGCACGATAAAAATATACATGCCATTCATTTTCAGAAAACTGCTTGCCAATCTCTGTTGTATACAAGTCTGTCTTCCTCTCTCTACAGAAACGTCTGAATTGATTCGTTATATTTTTTTGTAATAATTTTCGTAATTTATTTTCGTAAAATTGCATATTTTCGTAATTTGTGCTATTATTTTCGTAAAATGATGTTTTTGGAGGATAAATCATGCAGGAATCTGAATTAATTGAACTGATTACTAAAATCAAGGAAAGAAAAACTGAGACTTCAAAAATAGAATTTAAAAGTGCAAAAGGTGGTACTCCGGAAAAGCTTTATGACAGTTTTTCAAGCTTTTCTAATACCGAAGGCGGAATCATCATTTTTGGAATTGATGAGAAAGCCGGATACAAAGTCTGTGGTATTCAGAATCCAGACGAACTTGAGAAGAAGGTCGTTGAACAGGCAAAAGAAATGGAACCTGTTGTAAGACCTTTAATCAGCTTTTGTGAATATGAGGGAAAAACCATTGCAGCGGCAGAAATTGCCGAAATGGATTCAATTAGTAAACCGTGCTATTACACCGGAAAAGGAAAAAGTAAAGGTTCCTATATTCGAATTGGCGATGCTGACTTACCGATGACAGAATATGAAATCTACAGTTATGATGCATTCAAATACAAAACTGAAGATGAACTTAGAACAAACAGAAGAATTGATGCTTCTCTGATAGACCAGATTCAGCTGGATGGATTTATTGCAAAAGCAGTTTCTGTAAAACCGAACCTTATGAATATGGATAAGAAAACTCTTGGTACATTAAACGGGCTTTCTGACAAGGAAGGAAATCCGACAGTCTGTGGAATAATGCTGTTTGGAAAATATCCTCAGTATCTTTCTCCAAATCTTGATATTGTTGCTGTTGTTTGCGCATCCAATACTTATGCAGAGGAGGCTTCTACTGGTGAACGTTTTCTTGTAAACAAGAGGCTTGACGGAACAATACCTCAAATGCTGGAAAGTGCTCTTTCTTTCGTTCAGCAGAATATGAAAATTTCAACTGTAGTTGATGAAACCGGTCACCGTAATGATGTCTATGAATATCCTGTAAAAGCCATTCGCGAAATTATTTTGAATGCCCTGATTCATCGGGACTACAGCATTCATACAGAAAACGAACCTGTTCGAATAGAAATGTATCCGAATCGAATTGAGGTTTCAAATCCGGGCGGATTATACGGTCGGCTTACACTTGATGAACTAGGAAAAACTAAAGCAGATGTCAGAAATCCATTTATTGCCGCTGCTCTGGAAATCTTAAATACGACAGAAAACAGATACTCTGGTATTCCAACAATCTATGCAGAAATGAAAAAAGCAGGCTTACTTGAGCCAAAATTTGAAAATACGAGAGGAACATTTAAAGTCACTCTCTATAATGAAAAAAAATCTGAAAATCGATTAACAGAAGAGATAATAGATTTTTGCCGGAAACCAAGATCAAAAGAAGTGATTGCTAAACAGTTTGGTTTTGACGAAAAGCATCCTGCATATTTTGTGAAGAATTACATAATTCCGCTTATCGAAGAAGGTAAACTGAAATATACAATTCCTGAAAAACCGCGAAGCAAAAATCAGCAGATTGTAGTTGTTGAGAAAGCCATCCTCTGATGAGTCCTTTTTATGCTGAAGGGCAATAGTTTTTTTTCGGTATAATCAGCATGCAGAACCATAGCATCAGCTTTCCTTTACAGTGTGTATAACATGTGTAACAGAACCGGTGATGATAGTATCTTCCAGAGTTTTCTTTATCTTATAAACTCTGCCCAGAACAAAGTGCCCCTCAGACTCATAAACAACAAGGCTATTGGGCCTAATCTTTTTTGCCCGGTCGATAATCAGGATGTCGCCGTTATAAATCCCCATATTCATATAGCTGGAACTTTCAATCTGCATAAAAACAGTTGCAGACGGATGCCTGATGAGAACGCTGTTTAAGTCTATTCCTTTACTTTCGTAGCCCTGAGCGGGGCTTGGGAATCCTGTAATCATGATTTTATGATAATTCTTGTTTGGTGAATTGTCAATACAAAATATCACTAAATAGTGATTTGCTTATTTTAAATATCATTGTATACTTGTAGGCATGAATGCAGAAATCTTTTGGAATAAAGTAAAGGCTATTCTCTCGGAGCAGGGTAAAAATCAGGAATGGCTTTGCGAAGAGACCGGTATTGTTATCGGCACGCTGCGAAACTGGATTTATTATAAGCGTCTCCCGAACATTGATGACGGAACCAGAATCATCGAATCATTCGGGATGACACTGGAACAGTTCAAGGTTTATCCTGACCATCTGACCGAAGATGTAATCAATATCCCGGTTTACGAGCAGGCTTTTTCTGCGGGACGAGGCCAGGAGCTTCCGGATTCTGCTGATATAATTGATTACGTTGCACTTCCATCACATTTGAGAAAATACCGTGAAAACATGTGCGCATCCTATGTCCGCGGTGACTCCATGGAACCGACCCTTTTTGATAACGACATCATCCTTTACGATAACTTCGGCTACGACGGTACAGACGGAATCTACGCCATCAACTACAGGGGAGCTGCCTTTGTAAAACGACTTCAGCGGGATAAAGATTGTGTTCGAATCATTTCTGATAATTCAAAGTATAAAGAAATGCTGGAGGCCGGCGAGAGCCAGGACTTCCGTGTAATAGGGAAGGTGAGATACGTTATGCATAAGGTGCAGGGGTAACTGATACCCAATGGAAATAACCTACGTAATCCAGAAATCCCGACGACGTTCAATGAGTATCCAGGTAGCAGATGACAGAAAAATCATCGTAAAAGTGCCGCTGGGAACGCCGACTTTTATTGCAGAAAACTTTATCCGCGAAAAGAAAGAATGGATTACAAAGCAGCTTGAAAAGGTAAAAAAGCAGTCAGAACTTGCTGATTCCATGGGCCTGCTCACAGAAGAAGACATCATACAAATCAAGAAAAAGGCGAGGGTGGTGATTCCGCAAAGGGTAGAGTACTACGCAAAACTGGCAGGGATTTCCTACAAGCGCATCTTTATCCGCCTGCAGAAGTCGCGCTGGGGAAGCTGTTCTGTAGACGGAAATCTAAACTTCAACTGTCTTCTGGTACTGAAGCCGCCGGAAATTCTTGATAGTGTAGTGGTGCACGAGCTTTGCCACCGCCGGCATATGAATCACTCCCGCGAGTTCTACGAAGAAGTTCTGCGGATTTTCCCGGATTACAAACGTTGTAACAAGTGGCTCAAGCAGAACGGTGGAGCATATTTTAAGTCGGCACTCCAGCTGACCAGGAGACTCAAAACACCGGCAATCAGTGCAACTGTAATAACGATTGGCATATAAATGAACTTATTGATCACCGAAATCCCGATTATCAGAGTTGAAAAAAATGGCATGCAGAAAGTCAGAATATCATTAAACTTATTCGACGCAGATGAGTCTGTAGAATAATAAGTCAGATAAATAGATAAGCTGATAACAGCCAAAAAGATTAAAACAGTAATTACGCTTTCCATAAAAGCCTCCTGTGTAAGGCCGCTGGCGGCCGGTGTTCTATAGCAAACCGTTAAAAAAATGCGAAAGCATTTTTTAGGTTTACCACATTTGTTTTGTTACTTTATGGCTTTTATTATAAAATGCAAGAGTGCCAGGGAATGGCACTGTAAAAATATCTTCGAAAAATTTTACAGTGTCATTATTTGACATTGATGTGTGCTATAATATAAGCACAATAAGGAGCCCATGGATGAAAGTTTTTTATAATCCTTCGTATGATGGTTTTGTTTATTATGATTTTTCAAAAACGAACATTGCGTTTGATACTATTGTTTGTAATACCAGGTCGCTGGTAGATTTGCTTGAACTTCATGCAGGGCTTCATATTCCTGTTGCTTCTGATTTAGAGCGAACTCTGGATTATTACACTGCAATCAAAAATTATAGCAAAACAAATCCGGATCACCTTTTTGCAAAATCTTTTGAACGCGACGGAATTAATACTGCGAAAGAATGTCTTAAATGGCGCGATGCCATGCTACTTGCTGGCTGGGTGCCTGGAAATAATGATGTTTCTGAGCGGATGAAAACTCTTGCAGCAATAGAGCAGACCTTTAATTCTTCTTCCTTTGGTGAAAAACTTTTGCAGATTACAAAGGCTGTGAAAGAGGGCTGTGCTCTTCCTGAGGATTTAGAAATCATCACTCCGTTTGATTATCACTGCTTCCAGCCAGCAGAGGTTGAACTTTTAAAAGCAATTGGCGAAGAGCATGTTCATGTAAATTCAGAACTCCCTGCAAACAAAAACTTTCTTCGCAAGATGTCAGAAGTTTTGAAAGACAACAAATCAGATAAACTCACACTGGAAGAAAACGATGGCTCTGTTGAACTTTTGGAATTTGAAAACATAAATGACTCACTCCAGTATTTAAGCCAGCTTCCGGTTGATCAATATTCAGTATGGATTAATCGTGATAACCGAGCTTTTGATAGCTGGCTTAGTTATCTTAATAAGCCGACCTGCGGTGCAAGTGACAAAGGTGTGAGTCAGATTTCTGAATTGCCTTTGATTGGACTTGGCATATTTTCTCGTCCTTTGAATCTTACATCTCTTATCAGCTGGCTATCTGTTCCATTTAGTCCGCTCAGTTTTAAGTTTCGCGATGACCTTATAAATACCATAGTAGGGGAGGGCGGATATTTTAATGAAGCCTGCAGAACGCTCCTCGATAAAGCAGAAGATTATGATAAAGATAAAATCAAATATTTCCTTCCGGATATAAACAAACCGAAAGAAGCAATCAGTCAGAATGAAAAAAATAAAAAGACTACAATTGTTGAATATGTTGCAGAGCTTTCAAAATGGATTTTCAATAAGACTCAAGATGAAAAACTGAATGATGCACATATAGTACAATTACAGGGTGCTTTATCTACCTGTGCTGCAATGAAGAAGATTCTTGATATTTTTGATGAGGAAGAAATTTCCTTCGAAGATTTGATTTTAGTTTTTGATTCTCTTTCTACAGAAATTGAAATGGAAATCAGCCAGGCAAACAAAGGCTGCCAGAACATTATTAAATCAAGTGCAAATTATGCAAGTCCTGCAAAGTCTGCTATCTGGTGTGATTTTTATAATCCAGATGAAAGAGAACTTACTTATTCTTTCCTGTCGCCTGCAGAAAAGGCGGCTCTTAATGCCGGTCTTTGGCAGGAAGATAATGAACGTGAATATATTCGCTTGAATAAATATCTTCCTTTTATTTATACAGAAGAAAAGCTTACTCTTGTAACTGTAAAAAAGAGTGGAACAAAAGATGCAGTAAAAGAGCCGCTTATAATACGGCTCGAAAAGAATATGGGTAAAGATGAGAAGGGCAAGGATATTATAGAGCGCTATATCAAGCATGTATCTCTTGCTGATATTCCTGGAGTGAAGACAGAAGAGCTTCCTCAGATAAATAACCGTCATCAGGCAGTGGATGGAACAATCACTTTTAAGCGTACAGACCTGGTTCATTTCCGTGAAGTTGAAAGCTTTAGCGCAATTTCAAATCTTATAGATTATCCTTTTGATTATGTCTTTGACAAAATCATTAATCTGCAGAAGAAAGGAGCTGCGGCTCTTTCTGCAGTTTACACAACAAAGGGAACTGTAGCCCATGCAATTATTGAAGAACTCTTTAATCCAAAGCATGGTGGCTGCCCAGAAGATATTGCAAATCAGATAAAGAACAACTACGAAGAAGTGTTCAGTCAGAAAGTACTGGAATCAGGAGGCATCCTTTTACAGTCAGAAAATCTTTCAGAAACAGCTATCTTCAAAGAACAGATGGGGGAGTGTGTAAAAGCTCTCTTAAAACTTATACAGGAAAACGGACTCAGAGTTGTAGCTTGTGAACAAAAGCACGAAAAAGTGGACCTGCCGGAATTTTCAAAGCACAAAATAACTTTCAGCGGAAGCATCGACATGGTACTGGAAGATTCTGCAGGCCAGCCTGTAATCTTTGATTTTAAGTTCTCTCCATCAGAAGCAAAGTATCAGGACTGGATAAGAGAAAACCGCTCAATGCAGCTGGCCTTGTATAGAGGATTAGTCTTCAAAGCAACTGAGAAACATGCAAAAGCAGCAGCTTATGTTCTTCTTCCTGATGTAAAGGTTATTACCGCAGATGACTTACAGGGAGCAATCTTTAAGACCTATGTTGATGTAAACAGGACTGGCAATCTGCTTAAAGAAATGAGTAATTCTTATGCCTTTAGAAAAAATCAGATTATGCAGGGAATTATTGAAGATGGAGAAGGTGTGGAATATCCATTTATTAATGGAAAGCCTGTTTCTCCTTCTATAGATTATGCAGATTCGACAGAAGATCAGGCTCTTGTTCCTATGGATATGGAAACTCATCCACGTAATAAAACCTGGAACAAGAAACAAAACAAATACAGTAATTACAATACTTTCAAGGCAGGTAAATAATGAATCACGTTACATATATAAGTGCCGGTGCCGGTAGTGGAAAGACTTTTACATTAACTTCAATTCTCGCAGATTTAATCATAAAAGAAAAAGCAACTCCAGAGCAGTTTATTCTTACAACCTTTACAGAGGCCGCAGCAGCTGAGTTTAAGGAAAAAGCAAAAGCAAAAATCTATGAACAGCAGCAGACTCCGCGCTATGCAGAATATGCAGAACGTCTGGACCAGGCAATGATTGGAACTGTAGACAGTATTGCCTATGCCTTTGTTCAGAAATACTGGTATCTTCTTGGAATCAGCCCTAACTTAAAGATGATAGATGATGAGCAGAAGAAGTTCTTCGTTGGTCAGATTCTGTCTTCAATTGCAACTCAGGATGAGACTGCCTTTTTAAAGGATTTTTGCGAACAGTTTGGCATTGGCTTTGAATGGAGCGAAAACAAGTTTGGCCTTAATTATGACTTTTGGAAAGAAGATGTAAAAGAAATCTTTGAAAAAGCAAAAAGCTATAATGTAAAAGATTTAAAAGCCAGCCGTGAAAAATCTCTGGCCTTTGCAAAGGAGCTTTCTGGGTTCTGGACTCTTAATTATGATGTCGAATTGTTCAGGGATTTGATGGAAGAAATTAAGAGCATAGATGCCGGACAAAGCCGAAAATCAGCAACACGAACGGCAGACATTAAAAAGTATTCTTTTATTCTTTCGAAGAAACTTACGATAAAAGATCTCGCCGGATTCAGAACTTTCATTGACGGATTGCCTCAGGCTTTCCAGAGCAGTCAGCTCCGTCAGGCAGCCTTAGACAGCCTCAATCATCTTTATACAAATAATACAGTTAGCGAGCTTATCCTAAAATATATTAATCTCATTTTTGATTATGTAGAAAAAGCCCAGACTGCTTTTGAAGAATATAAAGACAAGCAGCATCTCATAGATTTTACAGACATGGAGGCCCGCTTTGTAGAACTTTTGGATAAAAAAGAAGTTCAGGACGATATTCGTAATACTTATAAATATGTATTTGTTGATGAGTTTCAGGATAGTTCTCCAATCCAGGTTCAGATTTTCGATAAGCTTTCAGAAATTGTTGGTTCTGATGAATGTGATGATTTAATTGTGCCAGTAGGAGAGGGAGAAGATATTCGCGATTTCCATACTCACAATAGTATCTGGGTTGGCGACTTTAAGCAGGCTATCTATGGTTTTCGTGGAGCAGATACGGATTTAACAAAAGCTGTTGCAGATATCATTGCTAAGAAGCAGGCAACAAATCCAAAACAGTTTAAGATTCATTCTCTCGAAAAGAGTTATCGATCTCTGGAAGATATTGTTGGTTTTACAAACGATGTATTTGTTCCGGCTTTTGCAGACGTTCTTTCAAAAGAGCAGGTTGAATTACAGGCTTATCGTGGAAATCCAGAAAAAATCCAAAGCCTTAGATGCTGGAAACAGAATGGATCAAACGCAGACGGCCGAACAGAAAATCTTGCATCTCAGATTGCAAAGCGAATCAAAGATGGTGAAGAACCATCAGATTACGCAGTTCTTGCAAGAGGGAATTCCGAACTGGATAAACTTTCTGAAAAACTGAAGGATTTGAATATCTCTGTTTGCCGCGAACTTGCAATAGACGAAAATAGAGATGAACTTACATTACTTTCTGCATTCCTCAATCTTGTTATAAATGATAAGGACAATTATTCCAGAGCTCTTGTGGCCTTCCTTTCTGAAGAAGGTTTTGATGCTGGAAAAGTTGTAGATACAAAGCTTGAGTTTAATAAGATTTTCAAAGAAGCAAAAGAAAAAGCCGAGGCTGCAGGTGAAACAAATCCAGTTTTACCGACTTATCTTGTAAAAAATCAATTGATAAAAAAGTTCATGGAAAATATATCTTTCTATAAAGTTCAGACAATTCATAATCTGGTAGAAAGTTTGATCATAAGCTTGGA
The DNA here is from genome assembly GCA_946537975.1 of uncultured Treponema sp. Taxonomy (GTDB): domain Bacteria; phylum Spirochaetota; class Spirochaetia; order Treponematales; family Treponemataceae; genus Treponema_D. Next base: position 14,648 of record CAMNGG010000290.1, read on the forward strand.
TTTGTATTCTGTAGGTCGCAGCTGGAAAGATGTTGCCGGAACTGACGAAGCATTTAATGCCCTTATAGAGGCTTCATATGATTATGAAGAGCGTTGTATTCAGGCAGGTCTGCCGCCAACTATCAACGGCTATATTGATTATTGTAAAGAAAATGCAAAATCTTCTGGTTCAAAAAATGGAGTTACCCTTACGACTTTCCATGGCTCAAAAGGTCTGGAATGGAAAAAGGTAATTCTCCTAGGATTGGACAAAGATGCAGAAGATGAGAAGAGCATTTTCAAATACGATGTATTTGGAGTGCAAAAGTATCACGAAACAGCTCCTTCGGAAACAGATTTATATCCGCCAATGATAATCAATCTTATGCCAACTCTGTTTACAGGAAATACAAATGTAGCAGATGATATGGCAGAAAAGATAAAGGATGCACAGCGTTATAAAACAATCTGTGCCACTTCAAAATCAGAAACAATCCGACTTCTTTATGTTGCAATTACCCGTGCTAAAGATCAGCTCATTCTTACAACAGAAGGAAAAGATAAAGCCCTAAGCATTTTCAAATGCTTGGGCTGTAATGTTGCGGATAATTACAATTTCGAAGCGGATAAAACAATTGATTTATTCAATAATAAACATCCTTTCTTGTATGAAGAAAAACAGCTGGCTGACGGGGAAAGCATAGAAGCCCGTGCAAATCTAAGATATGTTTTGAACTCAAATCCAGAAACTGCAAAAGAAAATCGCGACATGCAGCCAAGCAAGGTTCCAGCAAATAAATCTGTAAAGGCAAAAGAACTCTTCTGTTCTGGGAAAAGAATCACCATAAAGGCTGGGGCAGGAGAGTATGATAAAGTGGGAACTTGTATTCACGATGTATTTGCATCTTTAGAAAATAACAAAACAATAGAATACGTTTCTTCCATTATGAAGAACTCAGGAATGGAAGCAAAAATCCCTAATCCGGCAGAAATACTTGAAGCCTGGGATAATCTGAAAGAATACCTGACCAAAACATACGGCAAAGGAAAGACATTCCACGAAGTTCCTTTCAAGCATTTTGATAACGGCCAGATTTACACCGGAAGCATCGACTTAATATGGGAAACAAATGATGGGGTAGTGCTGATAGATTTTAAATCATTCCCGGGAACAAAAGATGATGTACTTGATCCAGGCAACCCTCATTATGCTGGAATCTATTCCGGCCAGTTTGAATGTTACGAGCGTGCCTTAACGGCAGCCGGAAAGAAAGTTCTTGCGAAAGTGATTTACTATCACGTGCTGGGAACAGGTGTAGAACTTTTTTATGAATAATATCATTAAATGATATTCTAAGCGGTTATATTGTACCTCAGAACAGGAGGTGCTTTATGATCAAGTTCTTAGTTATTGTTTTTCTTGTAGTATTCGTAATCCCATCTATGATTTTTTCTCTCTGGTCATATTTTGATCAGAAGAAGAAAGCAAAAAATCCAAGGGCTCAACCTCGCCCGCAAAATCTCACCTATGCCCAAATGATGGCTCTGCTAGAACCAGATGGGCTTCAGTCACTTAATCGTAAGGAAGCTGAGTCTCAGTCTGTAACTCAGCCGGTTACAGAACCTGTTCCAAAGCCAGCTCCACACCGCGTAGAAGAGCAGGCTGAAGTTAAAAGTGCGCCTCATGAAGTTCAGACAATTCTTCTTAAGAGAGAGATTTATTACTGATGGAGTGGTAATTTATTCAAAATGGCCTCGTTATATTTTATAGCCACCCGAATCACAGTGCCGTTCATTGGCACCCTTGCATTTTATAATGTAAATCAGAAAGCTGAAAAAGGGGGCCTTTTATGAGAAAAGACGACATTCTGGATGTATCAAATGCTTATTCCTATAAACTTGATTTGAGTAAAATTAAGCAGGATCTGCCGAAAGCTTCTAAGAAGCACAAGGCACCTGCCAAACGCTTTGTATGCATCGACCTGGAAATGACAGAATTTACGGCATCTCAGAGAAGCTGTGTTCCGGGAGCAAACGGCGAAGTTATTCAGTTTGGTGCAGTATTGCTGGACGAAAACTATAACCTGCTCAGCGAGTTTTCTTCTTATGTAAAGCCTGTTTACAGTTCAGTTAATCAGCGGATTAATCAGCTTACTGGCATTTCAAATCAGAAGCTTGAAAAGGCAGATGACTTTATAACTGTTTTCGACAAGTTCTGTTACTGGCGTGGGGAAGGGGATATCATAACCTTCTGCTGGAGCAAGTCTGATTTTAATCAGCTTTGGAGCGAGCTTGAAGCAAAGGGAAAGCATCGCTACGACCTTTTTGCAACCTTACAGGATTTTGTAGATTTGCAGAATATCTTTGGAAAGCTTATTTCATCAAAGACATCAGTTGGCCTGGAATCAGCAATGAAACTTCTTCAGATGGAGTACAAAGGCCAGGTTCACACAGCCTTGAGCGATTCTTACAACACGGCCCGCATCCTTCATAAGCTTTTCTGCACAGAAAGCCTCGAAGTTGATTTTGAATACATCAATCCATCAAAAGAACCCCCAGTAAATCAGAAGGGAGAGGAAGAATATAACTGTTCATTGGCAAGCTTCCTTTCGCCAGAACTTTTGTCACAGTTTGGTTATACAGGAGCCTCACAGGAAGAAGAAGCAGAAGAAAATTCCATCGAGAATATTGCTGAAGATTTGCAGCTTTTGGAAGCATCCCCGCTTGCCGGCCTTATTAATAATGAAGAAATTACTAACCTTTGTTCAAAATACAATATCGAGGTTCAGAGCTGGCTTAAGCTGGCAACTGAAGTTATGAATACTCAGGAAATGCAGGTTGCATAAGGGGTAGGATATGGGAGTTTTCATTCTTTTAATATTATTCGTTGGTATTGTTGTGATTCTTGGTAAGGCAGGTAGTAGCGGAAAAAGCAGCTATCATAGAGGATATGCACGGGCATATGATTACGAAGACTATGATGAATATTCCGATTCCGAAACTAGAGCTGCTCGAGGGGAGAGGGATTATTTTTCTGATGATCCTTCAGATGATTATAATTCCTATTATGCTCAGGTTGAAGATGATGCAATTATGGGAGATCGCGATGCTATGGATGAAATGTACGGAGAGTTTGGAGCAGGGGAGTGGTAGAGTCTACCTTTTATACAATTTGTATCTCTTAGAGTTTTTTTGCCTTCTCCAGACACTCTGCAAACCTCGATTTCCCATCATAAGGATATTTTTCCAGAAGCTCCTTGTGACAACGAATACAATCTTGTATATCGAGCAGCTGAGCATAATAAGTCCAGTCTCCAGTCAGGACTGCGTTCCGCTGCAGTAAGAGAGCCTTCTGCCTCAGATAAACAATATCTTGTTTTACTGCTCTTACTTCATAAGTTGATTCGATTGCTTTAATTTTATGCACGGATTCTAAATCGTGGATTTCATCAATTTCACTCATTATAATTCTCCCCTCATTTTTTATACCAACTACTGCCACCTAAACCAGAAATCAACTTTCTTGCATTTACAGCAGAATCACTTACATCAACTGTAGACGATGAATACGAAGTATCGTACCAATTCTTTTTATCTAAAAAAATCACATAACTTAAGTTATTGCATTTTTGAAAAGCATAGCCATCTATTCTTTTTACAGATTTAGATAAAGTTACAGATGTAAGATTGTTACATGCTTCGAAGGCTCTATAATCAATAATCTGTGCATCAATTACAATATCTACCAAACTAGAACAAGAAGAAAAGGCATTAGAAGAAATAGTTTTTACACCCGACATATTTATCTTACTTAGTGATGAGCACTTTTCAAAAGCGTACTTTCCTATTACATCTACATTAGATAAAAGCAATTTTTCAAGCCCAGTATAATAAAATGCATTATTACCTATTGTTTTCAAACTCTTTGGAAATGAAATTGCTTTCAAAGCCTCACAATATGCGAATGTATATGCCCCAATTGTTACTAACCCTTCAGGTAAAACTACCGAAATTAGATTCTTACAATTTTTAAAAACTGAAGTATTTTCTTTTGTCCCACAAATGATATCTAGGCCTGTTGTCCTTGATAAATCCAGAGTAATATTAGTATTGGCCTTTTCAATTTTTTCAGCTAAACGCATTAATGAATACTGATTTATTTCCCCAGTTACCTTTACTGTATAACTATCATCAAGATTAGAGAGGTCTAAATTTTGAATAGTATCATCTGTTATTGTCTCCCCATAACTCCACACTGCATAAAGATGCTTTGAGGTATTATTCTGCAAAGCAAACTTCACAGATTCAGAATCTATATATCTAACCTCACCATTTATTTCTGTAGCCCAGCCTTCAAAGGTGTAGCCGCTACGAGTAAATCTATTAGTGATTAGTTTCTGGCTCTGGTTATAAAAGAACACCTGATTATAAGTATTGTTGGCTCCATCATTAGAGTTGAAGATTACCATGAAGCTATCAATATCATAATAAATCCGGATTACAGTTGAACCATCAGCCGCAACCTGTTTCTGTTCAAAATTCTTATAATGATATCCAGAATAGTTCTTAGACTTCGCTTGAGTAAGAGAACCAGTAGACCCCTGTAAGGCTTCTGAAGCTGCAAGGGTATAGGTCGTAAAATCTTCACTCTGCTTGTAATGCTCAACTGTATATGTAATATCCGAACTTGCCTCCCATTTTGCATAAAGGGTGCAATTACCAGATAGAATAAGAGGGAAAGTGACAGGATTTGATAAGTCCTCATCTGAATACCAGCCTTTTAAGATATAGCCGGTTTTGGTTGATATTGGGGTCTCTAAAATAGAACTTCCACGAATATCAGCAAGCGAACTTCCTCCATTTGTCTCAAACTGCACTGTGAATATCTGGTCCCATTTTGCGTAAAATACGGTCGCCTCTGTCAGAGTATATGGGAAGGCTGCTGCTTCTCCGGAAAAATCTGGAGTTGTATACCAGCCCATAAAGATATTTTCATTTTTGAGAGTGATTGGGGCATCCTTTACTACAGAAGTTTTATAGCCGGCAATTTCTGAGCCGCCGTTGGTTTCAAAAAGGACCTGATATTTCTGGACCCATTTTGCGTACAGAGTAGTATCTTCCTTAAGTTCATACGGGAAGGTGATTTTGTCGCTAGAGAAATCTGATGAGGTATACCAGCCGAGAAACTCTGCATCCTCTTTCTTACAATCAGGAACCTTCGCAATTATATCAGTTCTATAGGCTTCAATTTCTGTTCCGCCGTTTGTTTCAAAGCTGACTCGGTAAAGCTGAGCTGCATCAATGAACATCAGGTTTTCACAAGACATAAAAGAGAGAGACATTATGATTGAAAAAAAAGCTATAAGAGCTCGTGATAAATATTTCATACCAATACCTCCAGAACTAAAATCTCATTCCTGCGGCAAGACCGACACCGCACATGTAGGGATATCCAAAGCGGATTTCCGGTTCCACATAAAAACTTCCTAGCGTAAATCTATAGCCCGCAGCACCGCCTCCGTTAAATACTGTTTTCACTTTTGAATCTATAAGGAGAGAAGAAACTCCAGCCTGGGCTTCCAGATAGATTCCAGAAACTGGTTCCCCACTAAAGGAAACAATGTAATAGCGTAAAGTGCCTAAAGTTTCGATTGTTAAAATCTGATTCTGTTTTTCATGATAGTCATAACTCAGAAGGACTTTGGCCCCTATAGAAAACTTTCTCCACAGACTAAAATCAAAAGAAAGACCTGCGGCCGGAGCCACGAACTCGATTGAGTTTTTATTTATCTCTCCAATGCCACCAACCGCTACCTTTTTATATGAAGATGCATTTCCCAAAAGCTGAGCTGTTTTCTGCGAATATCCAAACTCATAAGTTTTACGAAAAAGATAAGCTCCTGTTTTTACATCCAACATCCGAACCCGTAAAATAAAACCGCTGTTGAATTCTTCAAGCTTTCCAAAAATCGCAAAGCGGGCTCCAAGCCTTTCTGCAACGGAAAGAATAGTTTTCTCGCTTACAACTCCCGAGTTCTGAAACTTCAATTCCTTCTCTGCAATATCCATATGCTCGCGGGTAACAAGCTTGAGTAAGCCATCTTCTGCATAAATTGAATCTGCAAGCTGCTCACGAATATAGAGAGTCATCTTCTGAGTTGGGCTTTCAAAATCATCAATAACAAGAATTGATTTTGCATCGCATTTCTGAACAATATCTTCTGCCGCCCTCGCAATCACATTATCAATTTTCTCTTTTGCTGATAGAGTAAAAAAACAAAGCGCACAAATAATAACTAAGACTATTCGTTTGTTCATAAGCACCTCCAGATTACTCAAAACACTCTTTGACAAAGCTTTCTTCAAGCAATTCTTCCAGGCGGAAAATTGCACTTCTTTGCATACTTTCCTGGTTATATGCTGCCACCTTCTCACATTCTCCGTTGAAAGAAGCAAAGGTCTGCCCATTTCCTGTAATAAGGATTTTGATATTTGGATAAGCCGAATAAACCTCATTCAGTTTTGCTTCATTCCAGTTCACAGTAGCCGAAAGCTGATAGCGACCGTCAGGAGAAATCAGAAAGCCCTTTTGCATTAACAATTCAGATATCTTGCTATAGATTGAATTTCCCTTGTCCCCAGCAACCTTTACCTGAATTGCTGTAGAAGACTTCAGAAGCATCAGTTCGTTCATATAGCCATCCATTTTTCTGATAAAGGCTTCAAATTGCTGGCCGCGTTTTGGAAATAAGACGACTGCCTTCTCATAAAACCCGGAATACTCAGAATAAAGGGGCCTGACTTTAGTAAGAAGCAGCAGTTTCTTGAAATGCTCCTTTTCGTTATCTGCCAGTTTTGAAAGCTTATTGCATTTGTCTTCAAGACCCTTCATTTTCTGAGTGATAAGGTCCCAGGCTTCTTTGCGATCTATGAAAGCACAAACGAATACCTTCTTTGATTTTGGATCTGTCCAGGCTGCTGTATATCTGACACAAAAAAGCTCCGTATCAGAATGAACAATTACTTTTTCCCGCAAATCAGAGCTTGTTACATTGCCAGCTCCTGCCTGACGGATTTTCTGATAGCTTTCTGACTCGGCAATAATTGTCTGAGAAAAATATCCACTTAATTCAGCAAGCGCAGACTTTTTGGCAGCCGATTCTGTTGTACCTTCCCCAATGGCCCGTACATATTTTTCTGATGGAAACTGCTTTTCAAGATTCAGCTTCCAGGCAGGAGCAGCCGCATAGCAAAGAGCTGAATACAAAATGTTTAGAATTATAAGATAAATCGTCTTTCTCATATTCCGCCTCCTGCTATGGATTCCCCGGTCAAGTCGGGGAATGACAAGATTGTTTTATTCCTTTCCCAGAACCATTGTGTAATTCATCAGATACTGGATTAAATCATCAACTACCTTGTCATCCTCCCCATTAAAGGCCTTCTTAATCTGCTTCTGATACAAATCCTCATCGAGAGAATAAACCACAAGGTATGTGTATTTTGGCTCACGACCAGCCTTCTTATCAGCCTTTGTAATTCCACGGAACCACCAGTCAGCTTCTTTATTGAGGCCGGAAACTGTAATAGCAGAAGCACGGGCAGAATATCTTTCAACAGTCTCTTCTACATCACCTTCATCACCAACCAGATGCGCTCCGACAAAATCAGAAATGCCCTGCTTGATGGACGCTGAAATCTGAGCTCGAGCTTCAACCTGATCAGCCCAGTTAGAAACGAAATCCAGATTTTCACCCTGCTTTGTTACTACCCAAACATGTTTATCAATACCGAGAGCTTTTTGAAGAGCCTTCTGATTTGAAGTAAAAAGCACCTCCTGTACCCAATCCGGCTGAGCGATACCAAAAGCAGTTCCCTTATGCTCAATAATTTCAGTTGGACCTGATACATCTTTCATTTTTGGAGCACTAGCGCATCCTACAAAAGCAAAAACTCCAACCATACACATTGCGAAAAAGCTAATAATCTTTTTCATAGCGATTCCTCCTCGAATTGAATCTATTGCTAATATATTGTCAAGCTATTCCCAAGTCACGGGAATGGCTTGATTATTATTCATTATTTTTTCTTAATAATCTCAGAGCCTTGGCTTCAATTTTGCGGATTTCATTTCGTGTCAGATTAAAATAGTTGCCAACCTCTTCAAGAGTATGGCTGCCTTCTTCTCTCAAGCCAAAGCGCATAGACATAACCTTTTGCTCATGTGGTTCTAAAGATTCAAGAATCTGATTTAAATTTTTCTGAAGCTTTATGAAATCTTCATTTGAAATTTTCTGGGTTTTTGAAGTTCCTGCTTCACTTGTATGTTCGGAAGTTGCTTCAACATTTTCCTCAATTGTTCCAAACACATGCAGTGAGATATTCAGCTTCCTGATAGCAATAGACATTTCCATATCAGAAACAACATGAACATTCTTCATACCAATAACGTTTATATATTTTTGGACACTGTGGCGAAGCGGTTCTACGCAAAGAATAACCGGAGAAAAGCCTTGATCTGATATTGTACCCAGCTTCGAAATAAGTTCATTTTCAAACCATTTTCTCATAACTGGCTCTAAGACTAAATCTCCATTTCCTGTAATATGATCAAACAAGTATTCAGATAATTTTTGAGAGAACATAAGAACCATGATTCCGTTATTCACATCACCAAGAGACTCAATTACATCAGGAATAATTGTGCATCTGACTTTGTTTATAAGCTCTGGTATTTTTACCCTGTCATATTTTGGTTCATTGGCAATAACATCCAGAATTAAAAGAATATTGCTGATTCTTATCCCTTCATCTAGAAGAGAAGAAAGTACCAGCTTTACAAGCGTGAGAATTACAACTCCATATTTTTTTACCAGCTGAATGCAGAGAAAGTTATTTTCTTTTAAGACTTCATCCAAAAGCTCTCCAACATATTGGCTTGTAATTACTGAAGAAAGATTGTTTCTGATTTTTTCTTTCAAATGATTCATAATAATTTTCTGTGATGTTAGAATCAGATATCCATTCTTTTCAGCCTCACTCTTTTTAGACTTTTCAATCCATAAAGCTGGAGCGCCAAAAGCAGGCTCAATCACAGGCTTACCCTTCATTTCTTTTTTTACAGATCCAGTATCAACAATCAAAATAGAATCAGATTGAAATTCAAATCTTCCAGCCTCATAGCCGTTTACTTTTATCACATATTCAAGAGGCTTTAGTTTTATGTCATCTATTACATGAACCTTGGGAATTACAACTCCATAGCGTTCAAAAAATTCTTTACGAAGAGATTGAATTGATTTTATCAGTTCATAAATCCATTCTTCTGAACACAAATCAATTCCAAGCTCGAGAGAAAATAAATCTGTTTTTCTGTATTTTTCCATAGCTACCACTCCTCTAAATCCCTTTCCACAAAAGTTGACTTTTCCGCCTGATGATATAGAATATACAAAAGAGCCATTCCCAATGCACGGGAATGAAAATAAAATATAATCACGGTAGCGAGGCGAAAAATGGCAGTAGACTTCACCGAAAAAGCAAAACGTTTTCAGGCAATAGACGAAATCATCGCTTCTGGCAGAAAGCTCAAGTGGAGCGAGATAATTAAGGAGATGGGAGAAAAATATGCGCTCAAAACAAGCCGGAGCGCTTTCTTTCGTGATATTGAAGAGCTCGTAGAAAAATACCGAGCCCCGATTGATACCGATTTTGAAACAAGCGGATATTTTTATACAGATCCAAAATATCGCCTGCCAAGATTTTATACAGATGAAAATGCGGCAAAAGCGGCAAAGTTAATCAAAACGCTTATGGATATGGTTAAGGGAAATCCAATGTATAAAGAAGCCCAGGAGGTCTTTGAATCTCTTTCAATTGAAAATCATGATTTTACATATGACAATATCAAAATAAATAAGAAACCAGATAACGATCGAATCGTTTTCGTTGGTGCTCCAAACAAGGAAATACCGGCCGATACCTGGCGAATCATTGATAAAGCTTTACGAGAAAATCGAGTAATAACTTTTGATTACATTTCAAATGCAGATCCAGTTTCAAAGTTCAGACAGGTTCAGCCCTGGCAGCTGATTTTTGATGATGGCAACTGGAACCTTCACGGCCTTGATGTAGTAAAAAATGCACCCCGCAGATATTCTCTTGAGAAAATTAAAAATCTGGAAATAACAAAAGATGTTTTCCGGCTTCCAAAAAATTACGATTTCAGGACTATGACCCTTGGTTCTTTTGGTTGTATGAGTGATGAAAAATATCTAGATTACAAGATTCATCTTCACGGCTATGCAGCGCGCTATGCCCGAGGAAAAGTCTGGGGCGAAAACCAGAAAATAACAGCAGACAAAAAACATCCAGAGGATGGCGGTATTATCCTAAGCTTCAGAACCAATCAGCTCCTCTGCGTCCAGCGCTGGGTCTGGAAATGGGCCGACGAAGCCTGGCCGATTGAGCCCAAGGAACTGGTGGAGGATTGGAAGGAGAAATTGAAGAGGGTGAATGAGATAAAGTTTTAACAGTCCAACCATTCCCAGTCAATTAGTCGTTCGTTATCTTTTTTGTACACTAATATTTTTACATCTTTATTTGCCCATGGTAAATTTTGATTTCGCTTTCCTTTTTCCTGCGCAAGAATAAATGTAGAATCTTGTTTTATAAATTTACAATCTCCCTTTTCTGGAGAAATACTTCTTTGTGCAATAAATTCTTCTATGACTACTTTATTATCATATTCATTTTTTTTATTAATATCGGTATTTTCTTTCTTCTCATTTTCCTCATTAATATATATTAGCCAGTCATGTTTATACTTATGAACATATTTTGCTCTAACTGTCTTTCCAATTTCATCTACCCAATTATGTCCTCCGTACAAACAAATATTATCAATAAAAACACCATTATCAGTTACTATTAATTGCATATTATGTCTCCATTTCTTTTCAATTGAGAAAGGGGGCATGCCTTTTACACTTTTTATTGTAAACAAATTATTTTGTAGATTTTTTGCTCTTTGAATTTTTTCTTGGAAAACTGATTTTTTCTTATTAAGTATATCTGAAAATAATTGATATGAATAAATGTCTATACAGGATTTCAATTGTTGTAATATTTCATCTTGCATCTCTTCATCAATTATCATGTCAAAAGCTATCTTTAGACAGTATTGGGCAGGAACATTTTTTTGTTCAGCAGCTTTTTCCCACCAGTCTTTTGCCTTAATATCATTAATTCCTATGCTAACACCGCAATAACAAAATAAGCCTGTATAAAATTGAGAATCTGGATTACCCTCTTTTGCAGAAAGTCTGAACCAATAATATGATTTATCTAAATCTTGTTCCGTATTTTTTCCATCTAAATAAATATGACCAAGCAGATTTTGTTTTTCATCATTACCTTTTCTAGCAGCTTTCTCAAACCAGTTGATAGCACTTAGATAATTTCCATTGTTAAAATATATTTCACCAATTCTTAATTGAGCTTCTGTACAACCTGCTCCTGCAGCTTTTTCATAGCAGAATGCTGCTTTTTCAATATCTTTAATACCAGATTTTTCATCATCAAAAAGTTTTGCAATTACTAATAATAATGGAGAATCACGGTATGAATATTCAGCAGTCATATAATACCAATAAGCCGCTTTTTTATAGTCTTTTAGTCCATAGGATTCATTATAATAAAGACTTGCAAGCTTCAGAGATATCTCAGCATCTCTTGTATTTTCCATGGATTTTTCATACCAGTAAACAGCTTCTTTATAATTTCTTAATTCAGTGATTTCTTTAAGATAAATATCTCCTAGTCTTTTTGAAGCATTTGAATCGCCAAGCTCAGCAGCTTTTTTAAAATACCTAATAGCCTTTTGTAAATCCTTTTTTATACCATCTCCAGTATAATTCATTTTTCCAATTTTATATGCTGAATATGTATTTCCTTGTTCTGCTGCCTTTTCAAAAAAGACGGCTGCTTTTTGATTGTTTGATTCATTATAAAATATTCGAGCCAGTTGAAAAGAAGCTTCAGCAATTCCTTGATTTGAAGCTTGGCTGTACCATTTAATTGCAGTTTCCGTTAATTCAAAGTTCAAAAAATAAATATTAGCTAATTGAAATTGTGCATCGGCATTTCCTGCCTTTGCGGCTTTTTCATACCAAACAATAGCATTATCTAAATCTGGATCAGTACCTTTTCCGGAAGCATACATATGACCAAGTTTATTTTGTGCCTCAATGTCTCCTTCTGATGCAGCCTTATTATACCAGAAGAAGGCTTCCTTATAATTTTGAAGATCATAGGATTCATTTCCAAGTATCAGATATTTATTGTCTGCCATTTTCTATACTTCTTGTTTCTCTGATTTTTTAGTAATTATACTATCACAATAGCATATCATCAAATTTTCGAAATAAAACAATCAAATTTCACAGTGTCAATTTTTGGCACCCTTGCAGTTTATACTGTTATTAATAAAGCTGAAAAGGGGGCTTTTTTATGAGAAAAGACGACATTCTGGATTTATCAAATACTTATTCCTATAAACTTGATTTGAGCAGAATTAAGCAGGAATTACCAAAAAGTCCTAAGAAACACAGAGCACCTGCAAAACGCTACATCTGTCTCGATCTGGAAATGACAGAGTTTACTACATCACAAAGATGTTTTGTCCCAGGTGCAAACGGTGAAATAATTCAGTTTGGCGCTGTCATGCTAGATGAAAACTATAACATGCTCAGTGAATTCAGCTCTTACGTAAAACCTGTTTACAGTTCAGTTACCCCTATAATCAATCAGCTTACAGGTATATCAAATAAAAATCTTGAAAAGGCCGATGACTTTCTAACTGTATTTGATAAATTTTGCTACTGGCGTGGAGAAGGTGATATTACAACCTTCTGCTGGAGTAGGGCTGATTTTAATCAGCTTTGGAGTGAGCTTGAAGCAAAAGGCAAACACCGATATGACCTCTTCAGAACTTTGCATGATTTTGTAGACTTGCAGGATATCTTTGGAAAACTTGTTTCTTCAAAAATATCAGTTAGTCTTGAATCTGCCATGAGACACCTTCAGATGAATTTCGAAGGACAGGTTCACACTGCATTAAGCGATTCTTTCAACACTGCCCTTATTCTTCATAAACTTTTCTGCACAGAAAGTCTTGAATTTGATTTTGAATATATCAATCCATCAAAAGAAACTCCAGCAAACAATCAAAAAGAAGCAGCAGAATATAACTGTGCGTTTGCAAGCTTTCTTTCTCCAGAACTTCTTGCACAGTTTGGATATTCCGATACTCGTACAGAGTCAGAAGCTGAAGAATATTCTTATGAAGAGGCCTCAGAAGACTTACAGGTTCTGGAAACATCCCCGTTATACGGAATGGTAGATAATCAGGAAATTGCAGAGCTTTGTTCAAAATACAATATAGAAGTCCAAAGCTGGCTTAAGCTGGCAACAGAAGTCATGAATACACAGGAAATGCAGGTTGCATAAGGAGGCCAAAAATGCCAAATGAGAAATCACCAAAACTCGTATTTGAATATGACTGTATGTGCTGGTTTGGAAACAGTTTTAATCTCAAACTTTATGAAGATGGCTGTTTAATTCGCTTAAATTACGGCTATTCCAAACTTGGGCCGGAAGACCGTCTTACGGATGATGTTGAATATCAGGTAATAAACAGTCCCGATTTAGCAAAAGCAATAAAGCAACTCATAAAAGAAAATAAAGAAGAATTAAAGAATCTTTCGAAAGACATATCAAATCCTAGTATCTGCGATGGTGCCGGAGAAACTTTTAGATTCGGTCGCATGAAATTCGAAGGCTCAAATGTTCTCACGGAATCAATGGAAGGTTACAAAGAGAACTTCAAAAAATATAATTACCCCGTGCTCGGTTGGGAAGAAGAACTCTTACAGTTCCAGAGGCTCTTTAAGAAGTTTCAGAATAAGTTCCATGAATATGTGGATGAACCTCTTTTTAATGGGGAAGAGAGGGAAGAGGAGGAGGATTAAAGCCCTTAAAGAAATCTACCTTTTGATAAAGCGGATGCGGTGGATAGCCTGCTTTGGTCAGATTATTGATGTAGAATAAATGAGCATTATATTTCTTTAGCAGATTCAGAATATCTTCAAAACACGAGGATAAATACTTTCTCTTGCTGATTCCATTTCCAAATGCCAGCCAGACATCTACGTTTGTCCGTGATTTTAAGAGATTTTCTATTTCGCAAAGATTTTGTTCGTGTAATGCTATATCACAGTCTTTTGGCAGGTCTTTAGGTTTTGTTGCCCGAAGGGGATAAAGATTAAGCATGATAAATCCGTCATAACCATTGTATTCTGCAATTCGCATTGTAAATTGCATTGTAGGGTCAGGAGATGATTCATCTGCGGTACTCGGGTTAAGACCAATAACGAATAGAGGTCTTTGTCCTTCCTGAATAAGAGCATATCGTGTGTTTTTGTCACCAATTTGTTTTGGATGGTATTTCATAAGAAAATGGTTTTCTGGGGATATTAATGTGAAATCCCTGAATATAATAAATTTAGCATTTGAATATTCTATTGTCAAATAAAGAGATGGGAAGAATAAGTGTTTTTCAATAACAAGTTATCCATATTTTATGAATTTCGTGTTATAATAGAATAATAGACGTTAATTACAAAAAGCAAGGAGTCTTAGCAATAATGTTTGATTTTGGTAATGCCAATGAAGCTCAAATTGAAGCAATAAAGTCTACAGATGGGCCTCTCTTGATTATTGCTGGACCGGGAACTGGAAAAACTTTTACCCTTGTTCAACGAGCTATTTATCTTATCCAAGAGAAAGGTGTTGCACCTGAATCAATCATGATTGCAACCTTTACAGAAAAGGCTGCAAAAGAACTTATTACTCGTATTTCCAATGCTCTTCTTGAACGTAATATAAAAGCAAACATTAATGAAATGTATGTAGGAACCTTTCACTCAATCTGTATGAGGTTTCTAAAAGAACATCTTGAATATACAACGTTAAAAAAGAATTACAGAATGCTCGATGCCTTTGACCAGAATTATATGGTTGAAGAAAATATGTATCATTTCAATAACATAGATAATATTAATTTAATTCTTCCTGCAAAAGGTGGTGTTTGGAAGAAAGCTAAGATTATTTGTGATTATGTAAATAAGTTACAAGAAGAGTTTGTTACTTCAGAACAATTATTAGAATCTCAAGATGAAACTTATCAAGTTCTTGGTCATGTTATGGAAAAGTATGAGAAACTTCTTAAAGACCAGAATTATATTGATTTTACTAGAATCCAAACAGAAGCTTATGCATTATTAGAAAATAATCCTGATATCTTAAAAGAGATTCAGTCAAAATTGACTTATTTCATGATAGACGAATATCAAGATACAAACTCTATTCAGGAACAGCTTCTTATGCTTCTTTGTAGTACCTCAGAAAATGTTTGTGTTGTTGGTGATGATGATCAGGGATTATATCGTTTCCGCGGTGCAACAATTCGTAATATTCTTGAATTCCCTGCAAGATTTGATTATGGAAAATGTAAGATAATAAAGCTTGTTAAAAACTATCGTTCAAATAAAGATATTGTTGATTTTTACAACAACTGGATGGTAACTACAAGTGGTAAAGGTTTTAAATTCTGCTGGGAAGATGGCGGGAAAAATTACCGTTACGACAAGCAGATTATAGCTGACCGTTCAAATATTCCTGATGACAATGCAGTAATCAAACTATTAGCAGATGATGAATCTGACTGGCATGAAAATATTTTAAGCTTTATAAAGGAACTACAAGATCAGAAAAAAATTACAGATTTGAATCAGATTGCTTTTTTATTTAAGTCAGTAACACTTGAAAAAGTAATTAACCTTTCAAATTATTTGGAAAGTCATGGAATCAATGTTTATTCTCCTCGCTCTGAAATGTTTTTTCAGCGCAAAGAAATAAAACTATTCTTTGGCTGCTTCCTTGCTATGTTCCCAGAATTTTTTGAAGGAATAGAAAATAACGAATGGGAATGGCTAGGGGCTCTAAGAGATTATTATTTGGACTGTGTTCAATTCTTTAATGATGAAATCCTTGTACATAAAACAGAACACATGGATCTTTTGAAATTCATTACAACTTGTGGTGCTCGTCACACAGGTTTACAGAAGAATACAGACTACGCTTTTGCAGGACTTTTCTATCAACTTCTTGAGTTTGCACCATTTAGAACTTATTTAGGTGCTGATATTGATAGTGGAGTAATAGACTTAAGGCCATCAAGAAACCTTGCCGCCTTATCACAGTTACTTACAAAATTCGAATTCTTACATAGAGTAGAGGTTTTTACCGCAAAGAATATAGAAAATGCTCTTAAAGACTTCTTTTTAAAGTATATACGTTTTTTATATACAGGTGGCATTGGTGAATACGAAGATGATTCCGAATATGCTCCAAGTGGATGCGTGTCTTTCCTTACAATTCATCAGTCAAAAGGAATGGAGTTTCCGATTGTTATAGTTGGATCTCTTACATCAAACTGCAAAGACAATGAAAATGCTTTGGTAACTGAAATTGTAGAAAAGTTTACAGGCCGAACTGCTTATGAACCTAAAGATGAAATTAAATACTTTGATTTCTGGCGATTATATTACACAGCTTTTTCTAGAGCAGAGAGTCTTCTTGTTTTGACTAACTATAAAAAACCGAATAAATACTTTTTGGATCATACAAATAAACTTGAATCCTATGATTCATCAAAATTTGATATTACAAAGTTTGATTTTGAAAAGATAAAAGATGTAAATATAAAAGATACATTCTCTTTTACAAGTCACATTCTTTTATATAAGAACTGTCCTATGCAGTATAAGTTTTATAAAGAACTGGAGTTTTCTCCAGTCCGTGTAGGTTCAACATTGTATGGGCAACTTGTACATGAAACAATAGAAGATATTCATAAGGCTGCAATAAAAAAAGAAGCAGAAACAATTACTCCTGAGAATATTGCTCTTTGGTTTGATACAAATTATGAAACCCTTTCAAAGAACCAACATTCATATCTTGCAGGACCACAGAAAGAAGCTGCATTGAACAGTGTTCTTCGTTATGCAGAACGAAATGGTAAAAACTGGGATGCAATACAGGAAGCCGAAGTGCCAGTTACTTTGGTAAAAGAAGATTACATTCTTGAAGGTAAAATAGACCTCATAAAAGGAGACGGAGATACTGTTGAGATTATCGATTTTAAGGGACAGAAAAAACCAGATGTTAATTCTTCTGATCCAGATGTGAAAGCACAAATACAACAGTACAAGAATCAGCTTGAAGTATATGCGCATATTGTTGAACAGAAAAATGGTGTAAAGGTAAGTAAAATGCACCTGTATTACACTGGAGAGGAAAACGGTGTTCCACAGATTACTTTTGAAAACAATAAGGCAGATGTACAACAAACAATCAATGAGTTTGAGAAAATAGTACATTCAATTCAAAACAAAGATTTTAATCATAGATGTAAGAACCAGAAAACATGTAATGAATGTGATATGCGTTTTTACTGTAAGAAATAAATCAGGAGAAAAACAAAATGGCAGAACCAGAACAGTTAACATTTGAATTTGACGCAACAAAACCTATAAAGGGCTTTCCAGAGATTTGGTGGAAAGGAAAACATCCATATACTTCTACTCAATATTTCCCAGCGCAGAAAAAAGAACGCTATGGATCAAGTAAAGAATTTGTAGATAAAGATGGAAAAACTAAGGACTGGATTAATAAGATTTTCTGGGGTGACAACATTCAAGTAATGAGTCATCTTCTTAAAGAATTTCGCGGAAAAGTTGATTTGATTTATATTGATCCACCGTTTGATAGCAAGGCGGATTATAAAAAGACAGTAAAACTAAAGGGAAAAACAATTCAAAATGACCAAAACTCTTTTGAACAGAAACAATATGGCGATATTTGGTCTAATGACGAATATCTTCAATTCATGTATGAAAGACTAATACTATGTCGTGAATTGCTTTCAAATAAGGGGGCGATTTATTTACATTGTGATTGGCATAGAGTTCATCACTTACGAAACATAATGGATGAAATTTTTGGACCAGAAAATCTTTTAAATAGTATTGTTTGGATGTATTCTACTCGAAGTGCGATAAAGTCATCGTGGAAAAGGACTCATGATGATTTATTGTTCTACAAAAAAAGTGAAAATCCCACTTTCAATTGGAACGATGATATGGTTTTGGAACCTTTGTCTGATTCTACAATAAAGAAGTATAAATATGAAGATGAGGTTGGTAAGTATAGATTATGTGGCCGAAATATTAAAGGAAGTCCTATACGGAGTGCAAAGGATGTTAGTCCAGATTATGAAATAACACATCCTGAATGGGTAGTGCGAGATTATCTACGAGAAGGGAAATCAGCCAATGATTATTTTTTTATAGATATAGAAAATCAGGCTTCAAAAAATAGAACCGATTATCCAACACAAAAACCAGAAGAGCTTTTATATAAATTAATTTCTGCTTCATCAAATCCTGGAGATCTTGTTTTCGACTGTTTCATGGGTTCTGGAACAACTCAAGCCGTAGCGATGAAACTCGGCCGTCGTTTTATTGGGGCAGATATTAACCTCGGTTCAATCCAAACAACAACTAAACGACTCTGCAGTATACAAAAAGAAATAGAATCAACACTTGATAAAGATGATAAATTTACAGGTTTTGAAGTTTATAATGTAAATAATTACGACTTCTTCCAGAATCTTGTACAGGCCAAGGAACTTCTTATTGAAGCGCTTGAAATGCAGAAGTTTGATAGCGGATCTGTATTTGATGGAGAGAAAGACGGTTATAATGTTAAGATTCTTCCTGTAAATCGCATTGCAACAAAAGCAGATTTGGAAGAGCTTAAAGCAAATCTGCCTTTCAAAACATATGCTAAGCGCAAGGAAGAAAATCCAAATGAACCGGTAGATAAAATCATGTTTGTTTGTATGGGACATGAACCAGACCTTGCAGGAAGTTTCCAGCTTGAGCTTTCAAATTGGAAATTTGATATTAAGATTTACGATATTCTCTTACCAGAAAATAAACAGCCTTTACTTTTAAAGCGAGATTCTGAGGCATTTATAAAGAAGGAAGGAAACAAACTTGTTATAAAGAGTTTCTATCCTATGAACCTTATGCAAAAGCTTTCACTAGAAAAAGAAAAAGTAGATAACTGGAAGCAGCTTACTGAATCTGTAATGATTGACTGGAATTACGATGGTGCAGTTATGGAGCCAACTGTAATGGATGTTCCAGAGAAAGATGGCCTTGTTTCTGGTGTTTATGAAATACCTTCAAATGCAGGAAGAATCATGGTAAAGATTACAGATCTTTTGTCTGAAAGTCTTGAAGTAGAAGTTGAGGTAGAATAACTATGGCAAAAGAGAAGAATAGTTTTGACCAAGTCTTAGCTTTTGACCGCCAGCTCTGGTATTTTTACACTTGTAACCGTGGAAAAATACGCAGCCGCTATAATGAAAGAACAAAGGCTTTTCTTGACTACAACGACAAAGATAAGAGAAGTGATGCATATTTAAGGCGACCTCAGTTTGAAGCTCTTGAAATGTATGTTTTTATCAAAGAGTTTTTGGATAACAAACAGATTAAAGATATCTTTGATGATTGGGCTAATAAACGAGGAGACTTTTCTGAACGTTCATTTTATTCTGTAGATAAAGATGGAATTCCAGATATGTTTGCTGATGTTACAAAAGAGCAAACAAAGATTACTTTTAAACAGATGGAAAATGTTCTAGAAGAGTATCCTAATTACATTTATGCACTTGCTATGGGACTTGGAAAAACAACTCTAATGGCAACCTGTATTTTTTATGAGTTTTATCTTGCTAATAAATACCAAAAAGATCCAAAATATTGTCACAATGTAATCGTATTTGCACCTGATAAAACAGTTTTACAGTCTCTTAAAGAAATCATAACAATCGACAAATCTTTAATTGTTCCAAAAGAAGCTGCTGAGGTTCTTGATGCCAATATCAAGGTTCATTATCTGGATGATACAAGTACAAGTTTGAATACACTCCGAAACTCTGATTTTAATATTATTATTTCTAACACTCAGAAAATTATTGTAAAGAAAAGAAGTAAAGAACTTTCTGCTGCAGAAAAATTAAAGAATATGCCTAGTCTTTTAGCAGGCTTGTATGAAGATGAAGAATTGCGGGAAGGAGATAACTTAATTAAAAATTCTCGGTTTGAAAATCTTTGTAAACTTAAGCAGCTTGGAATTTATGTTGATGAGGCTCATCACTTGTTTGGAGCTGATCTTGAAAAAGCTCTTCATGAGAAGAAAGAAGGGGCAAGTTCGACTTCTCTTCGTATGACCATAAACATGATTAATGACAGCCTTAAAAAAGATGGTTCTTCTATTGTTGCTTGTTATAATTATACAGGTACTCCTTATGTAAAAAATCAAGTTTTACCAGAAGTTGTTTATTCATGTGGTCTTCATGAAGCAATTCGAGCTGGTTACTTAAAAGATGCAAATCCACAAGGTTTTGATAATGTAAAAGATAAAGATTTCTTAATTGCTTCAATTAAGCGTTTTATGGATACATATAAAGGTAAAACCTATGAAGGTCTTCTTCCTAAAATGGCAATTTATGCTGCAACTGTTGAAGAAGCTATAAATGTGGTAAAGCCAATTGTAGAGGAAGCAATTGCCGATTACGGTCTTTCTGCAAAGAGTGTCATTGTAAATGTAGGAGATTCGAAATATACAAAAGAAGAAGATATCAATAACTTTAACAATCTTGATATTGTAGATACAGAAGGTTCAAAAAAACAG
This sequence comes from uncultured Treponema sp., assembly GCA_946537975.1. Taxonomy (GTDB): domain Bacteria; phylum Spirochaetota; class Spirochaetia; order Treponematales; family Treponemataceae; genus Treponema_D. The sequence goes on from CAMNGG010000290.1 coordinate 35,513, forward strand.
TTCATAATTCTTTGTGAAAAGGGTACTGAAGGTTGGAACTGTCGTTCTCTTTTTGCTGTTGCTTTGTTCCGTGATTCTTTTTCTAAAGTATTTGTTTTACAGAGCACAATGCGTTGTTTGCGTTCAATAACAAAAGAACAACATACTGCACAGATTTTCTTGTCAAAGAATAATATGGATATTCTGGATGCAGAATTACATGCAAACTTTAATATGTCAATTAAGGATTTGAATAACAAGGAGAAGAAAGAAAAGAAGACATATCATGTAAAGGTCAATCCACCACCTCGTTATTTACATGTTAAAGTAATTCATCATGAATATTCTCTTACAGAAAATGAAAAGACGGGTGCAATTGATTTTGGGCTCAGAAATGCAGATTTATCAAAATATAAAGCTAAAATTTATGTTAAGCATGGAATGACAAGTTCTTCTACTGTAAAAGAAGAATCTGCAGATAAGTATGTGGAACGCACGGAATACAGTTTGTTTACTTTGGTTGGGGAACTTTCCCGATATATGAATATTTCTTGTATTAAACTTCAGACTTTGCTTGAAGAAGCAAAAGATGGAATTGAACTGATTCTTGAAAAAGTAAATCTGTACAACGATATTGTTTATGAAATACTTGTACCGAAGATTTTCCATCATCTTTATAAAATTGACTGCATTAAAACTACTGAAGAGAAGAAGCTTCTGTTCTTAAAAGAGCCAAAAGATTCAGGTTATTACGAGTTTAAAGCTGATGAAAATCTTGTTGTTTGTGAGAGTAGTGATGAATATAAGGCATACAAACAGAAGAGTTTCCATGCCGATACATATTGTTTTGACTCTAAGCCTGAAGCTGAACTTTTTGACCAATACATGAAGAGTAATAAAGTTAAAGAGGTTTACTTTACTGGTATGTTTACCAGTGACCAGAGTGAACTTGGTATTCAATATGTTGATCCTGAATCTCATCGTGTTCGTCATTATTATCCAGATTTTATTGCAAAGATGGATGATGATACCTATGAGATTATCGAAGTTAAAGGTGATAATAAGTTAGATGATGCTGTTGTAAAAGCAAAAGCGGAAGCTGCTGAAGAAATTGCTACAGAAAGTTCTATGACATATAAGATGTATGCAGGAAGTGAAGTGCAGAAAACCTATGTCTTAGAATCAGATAGCAAAGCTAATTATTTACACCATAATAGATACAAGCAGAATGACTTAGATATTATAGAGAACTTAGGAGATGAGAATAATTTTTCTGAAGAAGCTGCTGATAAAAAGAGTGGTTATGGGAAAGACGAAGAATGAGCAATGCTTTTCTGAAATGGCCAGGAGGAAAAAACTGGTTTATAAAACATCTGAATACTATTCTTCCAGAAGATTTCCAATACAATAGGTATGTTGATCCTTTTGTGGGAGGGGGCTCTGTCTTTTTTGCATTAAATCCACAAGAAGCTATACTGTCAGACATTAATCAAGAATTGATAACTACGTATCAGGCCGTTCGAGATAATTGTGCACAAGTAAAACGGATGTTGAATAACCATATAAATAATCATAATGAAGCGTACTATTATCAAATCAGAGATGCAAATTATAGAGCCCCTGTTTCGATAGCGGCTAGAATGCTTTATTTAAATCATACATGTTTCAATGGGATCTATAGAGTTAATAAAGATGGAAGATTTAATGTTCCAATTGGAACAAATAATTTAGAGTTTTTTGATTCAAATTATTTGGATGAGAAAGCCCAAAAACTTCGAAATAAGCAAATTGTGTGTCAGAACTTTTTGAATACGATCAATGAAACGCAACAAGGGGACTTCCTTTTTTGTGATCCCCCATATGCTGTGAAGAATGAGGAAAATAGATTTGTCGGGTATACACGAAATTTGTTTTCTTGGGAAGATCAGGAACGTTTAGCAGGGGCATTAGAAGTTGCGGCAGTAAATGGTGTACGAATATTGGAAACAAATGTGAATCATCCAGCGATTGTTGAGCTTTATGAAAATATTCCTGGAGTCCATTTGCAAGAAATTAGTAGGTATACTTCTATTTCTGGTACAAAAGAGGCTAGAACACAATACAGTGAATTAATTATAACTATAAATATATAGGAGACGAAAATGGCATTAACTAACATGGCTTATAATTCTACAATGGGAAAAAATCCTATTGTAAAGGTTACAGAATTTTTGGAACGTCAGGAGCAGTTTAAGATTGCTAAGAAGTACGATGAGTGGCGTTTTATTGGATATGTTTTGGATATTAGTTATGATGGTGCCACAATCATTACTTCGGATGCATACAAAAAGGCTGTAGGTGGTATTCCTCGAGGTTCTTTCCTTATTTTAGTACCTAGTGATTATAAAGAATACAAGCCTCATTTTTCTCTTCTTCGTGTAAAAGGAATTACAGATACTCCATTAAAATCTCAAGTTCAACAAACCTATTTTGAGATGCAAAAGAAATCTATGCCTGAACTAGATATTTGGACTCAGGGTGAACTTCAGTGGGGAGCTCTTGATTGTGATGTATTAGGTATGTTCTATGCAAATCCAAATCAGACAGACAAGTTAGCTTTTTCCGGAGATGTAAACAATGTAGTTAGTGCACATCGTTATGAAGTATATGCTCCAGATGAAGAACTTCTTGATATGATAATTAATGATACTGTACGCAATGAATTCAAGGAAACCATTGGATATTTGCGAACAATGGAATGTCAGTTTGATATTGAAAAACAGCAGCAGAAACAAATACCTGTAAAGATCTCAATGAAAGATTTTATGGGTTGTCGAACTGCAATGTTTGGTAAAACTCGTCTTGGTAAATCAAATGTCGTTAAATTGATTGCACAGAATATGATTGATGCAACAAAGGAAAAACATAATGTTGGACAATTGATTTTTGATATTAATGGTGAGTATGCAAATGATAACCCACAAGATAATAATTCTTCAATTTATAGTGCAAACAAAGACGTTTGTGAAGTTTATGCATTAACAAAAAGAGAAGGAACTCCTTCTAAAGAATTGAAACTGAATTTCTATGAACAGTTTGATACTTGTAAAACTATAATAGGTAGATTCCTTGAACAGGATGGGCAAACAGCAAACTATGTAACAGCCTTTTCTAGTGTAGAACTACCAACATTAGAAGAGATTAAAGAAATGGAATTAAGTGAACAAATACGAGCTATTCGTAAAGTTCAGATTTATTGGGCAATTCTAAAAGAAGCTGGATTTAAGGCAGATGAAGCAAAATTAGCTAAGCTTGGTTTGTATAATAAAGTTGTACAAACGTTTAATCCTGGCTTTTCAAAGGAAGTACGAAAAACCATATATGGGAAAGATGATGTAGAAAAACCAACGAATTTAGATGAATTAGTTGATGAATTAAAAGCTATAGGTAATTATATAAAAGATGGAAATCCAGATTTAAAAGATTCAAGTGGTAAGAAAGATTTATTTGATATTGATTCTAAATGTTTACTTGGATTCTTGTGTCCAAAGACTGGAACGGGCCCAAAGATTTTAGCATATTATCGAAATTATCATTCTCCGAATGCCGATGACTTTGTAAAGAATATTTGTGAAAGTCTTAATAATGGAAAAACTATTATTCTTGATTTAGGAAATGCAACTGATACAATTCGAAAATATTTCTCAGATTTACTTTCAAAAGAAGTCTTCAATATGCAAGAGAAGAAGTTTGTTGAAAATACACTTGGTGATAATTATATACAATTATATTTTGAAGAAGCTCACAACTTGTTCCCTCCACAAACAAAAATTCTGACAGATGTATATAGCCGCTTTGCAAAAGAAGGTGCCAAGTTCCACATAGGAATGATCTATTCAACACAATCTCCTTCAACAATAAGCAAGGATCTCCTTGTCCAGACTGAAAATTTCTTTATAGGACATCTTTCTTCGGTTGATGAGGCTTATGCTCTATCTAAATTACAGGTTGCTTATTCTGGAATTGAAAATGATATCCTAAAAGCAAGAACTCCTGGTTTTATGCGAATGTTAACAATGTCTAATAGATTTGTTATTCCTGTTCAGACAGAGCTTTACAATCCAAATAAGGAGAACTAGTTATGGCATATTCTGCAGGAGGAAATCTTCCATTTGAACCAGCTTCTAAAATTGGTCATCTGGCAATAATAAATAGTGAATGGGTCAATGAATTAATTAAGAACTTTGAAACTACAGAAGAAGAATCTTTTGGTAATGATGAAAAGAGCTTATGGAGTTCATATGATCCAACAAATGAAAATCCTTTGGAAGAGATCTGGGTATCAGATGGTTCATATCAGATTGTTGTTGAACAAAAAAGAGAAGTCTCTTTCGTAAAAACAGCATTGATGAATATTCAGCAACGAAAGATTGAAAAAATTGATAAGAATAATCCACATCCTTTATTGTTGCAAGATATAATGAAGGATTCCGCAGAATATCATTCAACCATTTTACCATTGCGAAATGTTATCTCAAAAGGTAAGTCCATCAATGAAACAGTACGTTATATTATTTATGACTCAATGAGAAAAGATCCATCAAATGGAAGAATGTATTTTGATACCTTAAAATGGCTTACATACAAGAAATGGTCGAATGAAAAACCACATTCTCTGGACTTCGAATGTCCGTATTGTACTCAAAAAATCGAGAATGGAATTCCTTATGATTCAGATGAAGGAGAATGTCCATATTGTCATAAGAAGGTTCTTCTTACCGATATGTTAGGATTTCATCTTGATATGTCGGAAGAATCAATCTCTGGTAATGTTGCAACTTCGTATATGCTCATTATGGAATTACTTATGTTATTTACAGTAATTCGTTTGCAGTGGGATATGCAAGACAAACAGGCTGTTAGTCGTACTCTTTTTATAAAAGATGGGCCGATGACTCTTGGTGCTCAGTATTCAAAGTTGGTTCCAAATATTCGTGAATTCCTTCACTATGCAAATTCACAAGGTCGACCTGTTCATATTATGGGCAGCGAAAAATCTGGTAAGTTTTTTGATTATCTGGACTCTATTAAACATTATATTCCATATGAACCAGGTAAGATAAAATATGCTGTCCTTAGTCATGATTTTATTCAAAGAGTAATTCAACGAACTCCTGAACAACCAAATCCATATGGTATTCGTACAAACTGGGGAGAGAAAGTTTTAGTATCAATTGATCCAAATACAAATTATGTCTTGAATATAACGACAGGAGGATACGAAAAAGAAAAGACCTATCCACAGGAAAAAGATTTAATTGGTTTGCACAAAATATTATCTACAATACCTTCAATTATTAGCAGAAAATACGAAGGGGCTCTTTATCCTGTTGAATTAGCAAATGGGATTGCTTCCATGTCAAATTATCCATCAGCAAAGATTTTGGAAAGATTTGTTGCTGATAATTTGAAATAATTATAAAAGGATTCAATATGCGACAATATCAAGTTGAGCAAACATTACACACATTGATTATTAATGCTGAGAAACAGGGTAAGAAATCTGTTGTAATTATTTCAGGAGAATTAAATAAACAATTGCCTTTTACAACAGAAAAGGATCACAATCGTTGTCCCATGTGTTGTAAAGCAATGAGGAAGTTATTTGACAATAAGACTGACAAGATATTAAATGAAACTGAGTCAAGTGAAAGTTCGACATTTTCAGTTGAATATGGATTACCAAGAATGGCTTAATGAGAGTTAATGTATGTTTGCAAAAGGTGATAAAGTAAAGAAAAGATCTGATGGCTCTGTTGGTGAAATAATAGACAAAATCAATCATGCTTCAGGAATAAGATATCAGGTTCGTCTTGAAAACGGAGAAAATGTTTATATTTCTGAAGATATGCTTGAACCATATCAAGAAATCAAAACCCCATTAGATGCGTTCCAGAATTTTCAATTTCATGGAATAGATGATTATAAACGTGTTATGTCATTCCAACGTTTGAATGGTGATTTGACTAATATGTTTTATTCAATGAATAACACCTTAACAACTTATTTACCACATCAGTTCTTACCAGTTACCAAATTTTTACAGTCTCCAGAAGAAAGAATATTAATTGCGGATGAAGTCGGACTTGGAAAGACTGTTGAGGCTATGTATATCTGGAAAGAACTTGAGGCCCGTCGTAATGCAAAGCGTTTACTGGTGGTTTGTCCTGCAGCTCTTCGGGAAAAGTGGAAAAGAGATATGGCAAATCTTTTTGGCATTAATGCCGAGATTGTAAAAGCTGATAAGCTCCTTGAAACTTTTAAACGTATTGAGCAAAACCATAATAGAGAACAATTTGCGTATATTTGTAGTATGGAGTCTATTCGTACTAAGAAAACAGATTCATACGATAATATTGGAAACTTGAATAGAGCATTTGAAGAGTTTGCAGCTAACTATTCTGACTATGCTTTTGATCTTACAATTATTGATGAAGCTCATTATATGAGAAATCGTGAGACTGCTAATTTCAAGACTGGTTCACGCCTTAGAGATATTTCAGAATCATTAGTCTTACTTTCTGCTACTCCAATCCAAACTAGTTCAGAAAATCTGTTCTCAATTTTAAATCTTCTTTCTCCAGAAAGATTTGATAATGTCTATGCCTTCCAGCATTTATTAGACATGGATAGCAAATATATAAAACTGGCTAATTGTTTACAGCGTACATCTTCAACCAGAGAAGATTTTGATGAGATTATTGATTGCAATTTTCTTGTTAGTGATGATGAATTAGTAACAGAAATATGCAATAACATAGATACAATATTGAACTCAAAAGAAAAAAGAATGGTTTACGCAGGTGAGCTGCGAGAACAGGTTTTCTATAATAATGTCTTTAATAGAACACGTCGAAGATTCGTTTTTACTAATAATGCAATACGAAGACCTTTTGCCGTAAATTTCTCTCTTTCTGATAATGAGATGTATATATATAATCGTGTAACTCACTTAGTAAAAGATATGTCTCAGGGACAGCCAGAAATTATGACATTTGCTCTTATTGCACGGCAAAGACAAATGGCAAGTTGTATGCCGGCTGCATTTAGAGACTGGAATAATAAATATGAAGAACAGAATCTGAGTTATTCTGATGATGACGATGATGATACTTTTGTATTTGGCAATGAAGATAAAGAAGAAACAATTTCTAAGAAAAAAATATATGCAGATTTAAAGCCTTTTTTCACAAAAATTATACAAGAGTGTTCGGATATTCGATTTGAAGATTTAAAGAAACATGATTCAAAATTCTCTGAATTTTTGAATAGTCTAAAAACTTTGCTGGCGCAAAATCCAAAAGAAAAAATCATAGTTTTCTCTTTCTTTAGAAGTACAAATGAATATCTTAAAGAAAGATTGGAAGAGGAAGGTATTTCAGCAGTTGCCATAAAAGGCGGAATGGGCCAACTGAAAGATGAACTCTTGGAACAATTTAGAACAGATGATGCGATAAATGTTCTGATTTCTTCGGAAGTTGGTTCTGAAGGTTTAGACTTACAGTTTGCAAGTGTTGAATATAATTACGATTTACCATGGAATCCAATGAGACTTGAACAGCGAATAGGTCGTATTGATCGAATTGGCCAAAAAGCAGATGTTCTTCGCATTTATAATCTCTGTTGTGAAGATACTATTGAAGACAGAATCTTGCAACGTTTATATGAACGCGTTCAAATCTTTGAAAATTCAATTGGTGACATGGAAGATATTGTTGGACAACCTATTCAGGAACTTGCATTGGAGATTCTTGATCCAAGTCTTTCTATTGATGATATTAACAAAAAAGCTGACCAAAAAATTGAAGTCTTAATTAATCAGCGTCTTATGAATAATAAGTTGGAAGATGAATCAGGAGTTCTGGATGAATATCGAGAACTGGTTCTTAATTCGATTGAAAGTGCAAAAAATAACAAAAGATGTATTGATGAAAATGAACGCATTTTCTTAATTGAGGATTTTCTGATCAATTATTTTCCTGGTTCAACATTCTTCCAGGATAAAACAAATCCATCTTATTACAATCTTACACTTTCAAATGATGCCGTTTTATCTTTCAGAGATTTCAGACATTTTGAACATCTTGAAAAACTTACTTCAATCGATACATCATACAAAGAAAGTGTTTTGTGTTTTGGACAAGATAAAAGTGCTAAGAAAAAATGGAATGTTGAAATTGTGGATCTAGATCATCCAATTTTTGACTGGATAAAATGGGTTGTAAAGAAAAATCCTGTTAGAGCTTCTGGTTGTTCTGCTATAACTATTCCCCCAAATGAGAATATTAAACCGGGAAATTATATTTATTATATTCAGAAATGGATTAAGGATGGAGTCGAAAAAGCAACAGAGTTAAAATACTTTTTGGGTTGTGTAGATGATGGTCAAATGCTTCCTAATGATGTAAGTGAAAAAGTATTAAATACAGCAATCACTGAAGGAAAGGCTCTTGTAGATCCTATTATACGACTTAACAACTTTGAAACATATTATAATTATGCTCAGCAGGTAATTAACTATGCCTGGGATGAATTTGATGAATATAGTAATAGTTATAAGAGAAGGAGCAATTCTGCTTACAAAAAGCAGGTAGAGTTTGTTTCTTATACAGCTGAACGAAAAATACAAACACTTAAAGAAACTATTGAAAAGTTAAGACTTGAAGGTAAGGCCCCTGGTGTAATTCATATGAATGAAAAGCATATTGCAAAAATAAAGGCAGAATTGGAAATTAAACTTAAGCAATTAGAAAAAGATCAATATATTGAACCTGAATTGTCGGATGTGGCAATAGGTGTTCTTATAGTGGAGTGAGTATGGCTTTACAAAGACCAATATTTCAACCTTTTAGGCAGCCTCTCAAGATTACGCATATATTTCTTGGGATTGATTTTGGAACTTCTTTTACAAAAGTTTCATATAGTTATTCATATGCGACTAATAAACAGATCCAAATTCATACATTGAAATGGTCCAATTCAAAATGGGAAAAAGGCTTTGTAACTCCTACTATTTTATATTTGAAAGATAATAAATTATTCTTTGAGAAACCCGACAAGGATTGCTTAGATATTCGATATTTCAAATATTCTATCCTTGAAGAAAGTTTACTAAATAATCATCAAAGTACAAAAAATCGATTTGAAGAGATGTGTTGTGTATATTTCCTGGCACAAATTATAAAACGCTCGTTCATAGAAATTCAAAAGCAGCTAAAAATTGAAAATCTGGATGAATTGGAAATCTCTGTAAACATGGGAGCTCCTCTTGAAAACTTTTATAATGAAAAAGAAAAACCAAATAAAGAATTGTATTTAGAAATTCTTGAAAATGCTATTACACTTGCAGGTGGAAGTAAGGTAAAAGCAACTTTACCTGATAATAGTGTTTTGTTGGATAATTTAGACGAAGTTTATACAGAACTGTCAAATAAAAAGCCAAAGCTTAATTGGAAGGCCGCTGTAATTCCGGAATTAGCTGCAGAACTATTTCTTTATCAACAATCCAAATTTATTCCTGAGGGATTATATATAATTATAGATATCGGCGGTGGTACAGTTGATATGGCAATATTCGAAAAATACAAATTTAAGCATGATGTCGAAGCTGGCATGTATTGTATTGCACAGAAAGTTTTGCCATACGGTGTTGAGATTCTAGAATCAGAGAATTCAAATATATCTTCAAAAGAATTTCAGGATGCTTTTATTACAATGGTAATGAGTACTAAGCATCGAATGGATGTTCATTATGAGGATTTAAAAAAAGTTGATGTGTTCTTCCTGGGCGGAGGTGCAAATAACGACTGGTATAGGAAAAATATCATAAATACTCAATATGGATTAGAAAAATCTTTTGGCCCAAAACTTAGTTTTAAGCAGTCTATTAATGATTTTATTAAAACAGATGAAACTTTGCTCGAGAGAAATCAACGTTTAATAATATCTCAAATGATTGCTAAAGATGAGAATGATATTACAAAGGTATTAGGCTATCCAAACTTTTATGATGAAATCATAAAAGATAATATTCGCGAAGCAAATCTCGCCTATGAGGATGAATTGTATGAACGTGGTTCAAGGTATTGGGACTGAGGTGAAAACTTATGGATGAAATTATTACAATAGAGTTTCCAGCTAATATGGAAGGTATTACCTGGAAAAAAAGAAAACCTCGTGTTATCAATACTATAAACAAAACAATCGCTAATCAAACAAAAACAGAAAATGATTCTCTTGAAAACAAGAAAGATGATTCATTTAAAAATAGTAAAGAAAGTATTGAATCAAATAAATCTGCAAATAGCAAAAATAAGATTGACTTGTTTGATGATTTCTTTAATGTTCAGAAATATATTAATAAAAGAATTGAAGAATCTTCCAGTTTAAAAACAACTTTGGAGAAACAGGATTTTATTAAAAAAATGAATCTTCTTCTAAAGGAGATTGATAGCCATAAAGCGAAATATACTGATACAAAGCTGGTAAAAGATTATGTTAGAAAAATAAATGATGTTATAAACAAATTACAGGATAGTAAACAAGAGCAGAAAACTCGTTTAACAATAAATATGAATATTTATAAGAGTCAAAAGTGCCTTGAAATAGAAAAAAAACTAACTGACTTGAAAAAAGTTGTTAAGAGAAGAGACCTTACAGATACAGATAAAGAGTCTTATCTAAAACAACTCGAAAATATGAAGAAAGAAATAGAATCAAATCTTTCTGTTTTTACCAAATATGATAATATTCCAATGAGACTAAAACAAATAGAACAGTATCAGAATATATTAAATGGAATTTCATATAAGACAGATAAGACAAATGTTAAAACAGAAGAACCATCTGCTGATACCACGGAGAAACCAAAGAAAAAGACTCGAGTGGTTTTGCGAAGTCATAGTCTGTCTTGATGTGTAGAGAGAATAATAGTTTTTGTAAGGATAATATGGGGGTGTAAAATGACAATCGAACCAGGAAGAATTATAAATGATTTTATTGAACCAAATAAACGACAATATATGATACCTGTTTATCAGCGTAATTATGAATGGTCTTATGAGCAGTGTGTAAAATTATTTAATGATATTGTTAATGCCTCAAAAAAAGATAAAACACACTTTTGTGGTTCTGTTGTATATTCTCAAATTAAAGAAGAAAAGGGAATTACTTACTATATTATTATTGATGGTCAGCAGAGAATAACGACTGTATATCTTCTTATAAAAGCTTTAATTGATTGTGCAGAATCAGATAAAGAAAAAGAGGCTTTTCTAAAAGATCTATGCAATTATGATAAGTTTGATGAATATGCAATAGATCAACAAAGTAAATTAAAACTAAAGGCTGTTGAAACAGATAATGATCAATTATTTCTCTTAATGGAAAATAAATATGATAAGATGGATAAAAGTTCAGGAATATGGATTAATTATGAAACATTTAAAACTCTAATTCAGAAAAAACAGAAAGAAGGTTTATTTACTAAAGATATCTATGAAGGAATTGAAAAACTATTGTGTGCCAAAATAAAACTTGATAGCTCCGATAATGCTCAAGAAATATTTGAAAGAATCAATTCAACAGGTATCCCATTAAAATTATCCGATAAAATAAGAAACTTTGTATTAATGACGGATGCTAACCAGGAATCGTTATATAAGGATTATTGGTTAGAAATAGAGAAGATGATAGATAAGTCTCAAATGTCCGGTTTTTTCCAGGATTTTCTTAATATGAAAATTGATGGATTTGCAAAGGAAAATAATGCTTATGAAATATTTAAGCAGGTATATGAAGATAATAAATATACCAATGAATCAATGCTAAAAGAAATGTTTCATTATGCAACTCTATATAAAGCTTTTTTGTATGGTGATGAAAAGAAATATAATGAAGAAACAAACAAATATCTTGCAGGTTTAAGAAGGTTAAAACAGACAACAATCTATCTTTTCTTATTCAAAATATTTGATGATTTTGAAAACGAAGTAATTGATGAAACAACATTGAATAAGGTTCTGTTGTTATTCTTAAGCTATAGTGTTCGACGCTTGGTATGTGAAGTATCTTCAAACTCATTTAGAGGTTTTTATAAGACTCTTTATTCTCGAATCTTTTATAATACAGAAAACAAAAAGAAGTATTACGATTCAATAGTTTCATTTTTACTCCAATTAAATACAAAAGATTCGATACCAGATACAAAATCATTTGAAACCAGCTTAATTTACAACAATCTTTATAGGAAAAATGCATTATGTAAATATCTCTTGTCTTCAATTGAGAATCAAGGTAAAGAAAAACTTGAGATGGATAATCTGACTATAGAACATATTTTACCTCAGAATGATGACTTATCATTATCATGGCAAAAGATGTTAGGTACCAACTGGCGAGAAGACAGAGATAAATATCTTCATACATTGGGAAACCTAACATTGACTGGTTATAATAGTGAATTGGGTGATAAACCGTTTGATGAAAAACTAGAATTACTAGATTCTAAGAATACTAAGGTTGTTATTCTGTATAAAGATGTAAAAGATTGCAAAAAATGGGATGCTGATAAGATTGAAACAAGAGCAAAGAATTTAGTACCAGAGATATTGAAGCTTTATCCTATAGAAGAACCTTCTGAGAAAATATCTTTTGCTGATAAGAAATATAAGGAATATAAGCTTGATAATTTGGATGAAGCTGAACATAAGAAGCCAAATTATTACATTCTGCAAGGTGAACAAATAAAAGTTGAGTCTTTTGCAAAGATGTTTATTTCTGTAACGGAACGATTATATAATGAAGATCCTTCTATAATTGAAAAACTTGCAAAAGAAAATGTACATTTCCTTGAAGGAAAATATGCTGCTTTTTCTTATGATAGAAGTCAGGTTAATAAAGATACAAAAATAAAAGATACGGATATTTATATTAGTCACAATTATGGCTCTCCATCGTTATTACAAATGATAACAAAACTATTAGATTATTATGATATCGAACTTGATGACTTTATTTATAGCGCCTGCGACAATGCTATGAAAAAAGAAAATAAGGAAAAATAATATCAGAATAAAGAGATGGATAAACAAAAGATTTCTTCTTAAGTTTTATATATAGGATAATTGAAGTTTATGAATGAAGGTATTTACGAATTAATAATCAATGCAGCAATAAAATCAGAATTAGATAAAAATAACAATGCAATTAAAAAAACTAGAGATTTGACTAAAACGTCGGCCTCTGAAGTTCTTTCAAAATATGTTTATGAGATTATAAAAGAGAAGCTTAATACATTAGATAATTCAAGAAATGAATTAATTGAAGAAAAAATTGATCTCGTTAATAATATAATAAATTCCATAGACCCAAATAATTTTGAAAAATTAAAAGTGCTTACACATGAAGTAAAGAAAGAAAAGACTTTCAATACGGCATCACAGTTATTGTCTCTATTGAACAATAATAATTCTTGTTTTACAGATTTTAAGAAAGAAATACCTATTCCTACATCTTCAATAGCTGAGTGTTCTTTATTTACTGGTGGAGCAGATAATGAACCGCCTCTTTTTGAAGAATTAAAAAAAGAGATATTAACTTCAAACAAAATTGATATGTTGGTTTCATTTATTAGATGGTCGGGATTAAGACTTATTCTTCCAAATCTACGAACTTTTACAGAGCGTGGTGGCTTTCTTAGAATTATTACAACAACATATATGGGAGCTACAGATCCTAAAGCAATCGAGGAGTTGAGTAAACTTCCAAATACTGAAATTAAAATTTCTTATGATACAAGAAGAACAAGATTGCATGCAAAAGCTTATATGTTTTATCGGGATACTGGCTTTTCAACAGCTTATGTTGGTTCCTCTAATCTTTCAAATCCAGCAATGTCAAGTGGAATGGAATGGAATATTAAAATTGCCAAAAAGGAACTTCCGGAAACATTGGAAAAAGTAAAGGCTACATTTGAAACATATTGGAATAATGATAAAGAATTTGAAGTTTTTTCCGGTTCTGAGGATGAATTAAAAAAACTTTGTGATGCAATTAATTTTGAAAAAAACAGAAAAAAATTGGATCCAAACAATTTAAGAGATAATCCATATATACTTGAAATTACTCCTTATCCATATCAACAAGCAATACTTGATAATTTAAAAACAGAGCGTGATGTTCATCATCGTTATAAGAATTTAGTTGTAGCATCTACAGGAACAGGAAAAACAGTTATTGCAGCGTTTGATTATAAGAATTATTCTAAAGAATATGAAAAGCAGACAAAAATAAAATATGCAAAACTTTTATTTATTGCGCATAGAAGAGAGATTCTTGAGCAGAGTAGGACAAAATTTAGAGAAATATTAAGAGATCAGAATTTTGGAGAATTATTTGTAGGTAAAATTAAGCCTCAGGGAAATGAACAACTATTTATGTCAATTCAGACATTTAATTCTCAAGAATGGACTTCCAAAGTCCCTGCAGATTATTATGACTTCATAATTATAGATGAATTTCATCATGCAAAAGCAAAATCCTATCAAGCTCTGTTGGAATACTTTAAGCCAAAGGTATTATTAGGACTTACTGCTACTCCAGAAAGAATGGATGGTAAAGATGTTACTGAATATTTTGGAGGAAGAATTGCAGCAGAGATTCGTTTACCAGAGGCAATTGAACGAAAATTATTATGTCCTTTCCATTATTTTGGTGTTACAGATATGGAGACAGCTTCGTTAGTAAATATAAATTGGCGAAGAGGAAAGTATGATGAAAAACAACTTGAGAATATTTACACAGTTGATAAGGCAATAGCTGAGCAAAGAGCGCAACTTATATATGATTCAGTTTTAAAATATGTTACAGATATTAATGATGTTGTTGGGTTAGGCTTCTGTGTTACAAAGAATCATGCAAAATTCATGGCAGAACAATTTAATAAAAGAGGAATTAGGTCAGAAGCATTAATCAGTGATACAAATAACGAAGATAGGAAAGAATTTAGAGCAAAACTAGTAAGTGATGATAAAGATAGAATCAAGTTCTTATTTGTTGTAGATTTATTTAATGAAGGTGTTGATATCCCAGAAATAAATACCATATTATTCTTAAGACCAACAGAATCATTAACTGTTTTCACACAACAATTAGGCAGGGGATTGCGTTTATGTGATGGAAAAGAATGTCTAACTGTATTGGACTTTATCGCCCAATCAAGAAAGAAGTTTTCTATTAATGAAAATAAGCTTAGTCTTTTACTTCCTCATTCAAAACAATCAATTATCAAAGAGATCCAAAACGGTTTTACAGCAGTTCCAAAGGGCTGTTATATACAACTAGAACAACAAGCCCAAGAATATATTTTAGATACTATAAGTGATCCTATTGGTAGCAAGAGTTGGATAGAGGCAAAATTACAAATATTAAAAGAAGATGGGGTTAAAGATATTTCTCTTAAGGCGTTCTTAGAAAGATTTAACCTTGATATAAAATCTCTTTATAAGAAGTCAAATTCTAACCCTCGTTCATTCTCGAAATTCTGTGCAAATGTAGGTTTTAGACCTAGTTTTGCTGAACCAGATGAAAAAATGATGTGTAGTGGTTTTTCAAGAATTTGTTCAATAAATTCTGTAAAATGGCTTAATTTTCTTATTAAGGATTTATTGATTACAAATAAAACTATTGATGAATATGATGATATTCAACGTTCATACATAGAAATGTTTTATTTTACAATGTGGACAAATGCAAGTGATATAGGAGTCAAATCTGAATTAAATAAAATACGAGCATTAAAAAGCAATCCAGTTTTATATAAAGAGATGATAGAAATTCTTGAGTATCAACTAGATACGATTAATGTCGTTGCTAAAGAGATAGATCTCGGTTATAAGCATCCACTGCAAGTTCATTGTAATTACTCAAGAGATCAATTGCTTGTTGGTTTAGGATATAAAACTCCATCTAACATACGCCAGGGAGTATGCTACTTAAAAGATAGAAAAACTGATATCTTCCTAATTACATTAAATAAAGATGTTGATTATTATAAAGAAAGCATTCAATATAATGATTACTCCGTAAATGAATATATCTTCCATTGGGAAAGTCAGAATTTGACATCGCCAGAATCCGAAACAGGGAAGAGGTATATTAATCATGATAAACTGGGTAGTAAAATATTATTATTTGTACGTGATGAAAACGATGATGAAACAGGAAATAGAGCCCCTTATACATTCCTAGGCACAGCCCATTATATTCGCCATGAGAACTCTAAACCTATGGCTATATATTTACGTTTAGATGAACCAATTCCGGGTGAACTCATGAACGTAACGAATAAGTTATTGGCTAGTTAGTTAGCAAAAGGAATAGAAATAATGTCAAGCGGGAAGAAAACAGCTGGATGGAACCAAACTTCCGGAACATTCCGGGAAGGACCGATAAGTGAAGATACCTTTTGGATGCTATTCAATTATGTGTTTTCGGATGGGTCGGCAAAGAGAACTACATATAAATTTGGTCTCATAAAATCGATTCTTGATAATCTTTTTAATAGTGAAGGGGAGGATTATTCTCTCTTCATCAGCTATGAAAACTTGTTCGGGAAGTTTGCGGAAAACTACTGGAACCTGGTTACTAAATATCATTTAAGGCAAATGCTACCGGATGGTAAAAGTGAGTATTCCAAAATCGAACAGATTTTCATGGCTTTAATTCAGGAAGAGCCTGCCTTTGCAAATATTCCTTTTACTTCAATTCCGGAAGCTCAGAGAAAAGCTATCATCAGACAGGTAAGCAGCGATTGTAGAAGAAATGTGATTGGTGCTCTCCACAGGGATTTTCAGGATTGTCTTTATGCTTTTGATTTGAAGGGCGATGGAATTTACCTGAATGCTTATGCCTTTGATTTTATGCTTAAGTATAAGGTGGAAATTGAAAAGCTGAATTATTACGCCTGGGCTAAGTTCCTTGAAAAGATAAACGACGAAGCTGTTGTTGTAAAGCTTCTGGATAAGCTTGAGCTGGCAACTCCTCAGCGCGAGGATTTATCTGTTTTCCGCCAGGTTCTTTATAATGAGTTTGAACAGTGTAATTGCTTCTACTGCGGAAAGAAGTTGCATGAGATTCATGTGGACCACTTTATTCCATGGAGTTTTATAAAGGAAGATAAGTTATGGAACTTTGTCCTGGCTTGTCCGACCTGCAATATTCGAAAGAGTAATAAGATTCCGGGAATGGAATATGTAAAAGTTATTCAGATCCGAAATGATGCTTTAAGAAAACTGGATTCTGATTTTGTTCAAAATCAGTTTAAAACCTATAAACCGCAACTGATTAGTGATATGTGGAAATATGCGCAGAGCGGCGGATTTGTGGTGATGTAGATTTTTGTCTGATACAAAAATGTGTAAATTTGGCTGGTTTTTATGTGCAAAAAGGTGTAATTTTGTTCAAAAAAAGTTATAAAAATGTGTAAAAACTGCAATATTTTTCTTTATTTTTGTGTAAAAATAGCGTAGAATGGGAATATGCAAAGAAAGGCATTGAGTCAACTTTTAGAATGGAAAAACTCTAAACGAAGAAAACCTTTGATTTTGAAGGGGGCAAGACAGGTTGGGAAAACCTGGCTTATGAAAGAGTTCGGCCGGCTTTATTATGAAAAGACTTTCTATTTTTCTTTTGAAAAGGAAGAAGAACTTTCTAATATTTTTGAGAAGAATAAAGATCCGTTCAGAATTATTGACCTGCTCGGAACGATTTATAATACTAAAATTGAACCAAAAAAGCATCTTATTATTTTTGATGAAATACAGGAATGTCCTAAGGCTCTTAATTCTCTAAAATATTTTAATGAAGAAGCAAATGAATATCATATAATCGCAGCAGGAAGCCTTTTGGGAACACTGCTTGCGGATGCAATGAGCTATCCTGTAGGTAAGGTTAATCTGCTGAATGTATATCCTATGGATTTTGAAGAATTCTTAGGAGCTGTAGAGCCGGGACTTTTAAAATATATTGAAGAAACAAAGCCGGAAGATATTATAGAAATTCAGCATACAAAGCTTATAGAACAGTATCATAATTATTTAATTATTGGCGGAATGCCGGAGTGTGTTTCTAGCTGGGTTAATGAAAAAAATTCCGGTACTGTTGCCCAGATTCAAAAAGAATTAATTAATATTTATGAGAATGACTTTGCAAAGCATAATAAAGAAGTAAACGCTGCAAGAATTCTTCTTGTGTTTAGAAGCCTTGTAAGTCAACTTTCAAAAGAAAATGAAAAATTTATTTATGGATGTGTAAAATCGGGAGCACGGGCACGGGAATTTGAAGAAGCTATAGAATGGCTTGTTTCAAGTGGAATTGTACTTAGAATTTATGATGTAACAAAACCGGAGCATCCTTTAAAAGCTTTCGAAGATCTTTCTAGTTTTAAGCTTTTCTTCTTTGATGTTGGTCTTTTAAAATATGCAGCAGGAGTTTCTAACAAAGATATTATTCTTGATTCTGGGTTTCAATTTAAAGGCCCTCTTACAGAAAACTATGTTTTACAACAGTTAATTCCACAATTTGATGTACCCCCACATTATTATTCACCGGCACAAAATTATGAAGTTGATTTTCTGCTTCAAAATGAAAGTGACATAATTCCTGTTGAATGCAAGGCTGGAAAAAATACCCTAAGTGCAAGTTTTAAACGCTTCAGAAAAGAGCAGAAACCAGAGCTTGCAATTCGCTTTTCGGAGTTACCCTATAAAGAGCAGGACGATATGGTAAATGTTCCTCTTTATTTAGCGGGGCAAATAAAAAAGATTCAAAGCGCCAGGTGAAAAATGCCGAAACGCCAAGTGAAAAATCGCCAAATCGCCAGGTGGAGCTATGGGGATTTTGCACATTTCGTGGTAAAATTGTAAGGGGATTTTGCACAAATTATACTGATTTTATAAGGGGATTTTGCATATTTTTGCTTGATTTCCTATGGGGATTTTGTATAATTTAAGGTATGGAAACATTCAAAAGGAAAATCTGGGATAAGTTTAAGGCGTGGAAAGAAGAGTCTGACGGGCATACAGCTCTGCTTGTGGAGGGGGCTAGACGAATTGGAAAATCTACTGCTGTTGAAGAATTTGCAAAAAGGGAATACGAATCCTATATCCTGATTGATTTTGCATTTGCATCTCAGAATATCAAAAATCTTTTTAATGACCTTTCTGATTTGAATTCATTTTTCAGGCTGCTTCAGTATTACACCGGCAAAGACCTGAAGGAACGCAAATCTCTAATTATTTTTGATGAGGTTCAACTTTTTCCTTTGGCCCGTCAGGCTATTAAACTTCTGGTTAAAGATCATCGTTATGATTATATGGAAACAGGTTCGCTCCTTTCTATCAAGGAAAATGTAAAAGATATTCTTATACCTAGTGAAGAGCGGACAATTCAGATGTACCCGATGGATTATGAAGAGTTTTGCTGGGCTATTGGGCAGACTAATACTTATGAAATTGGTCGAACTATCTGGCAGGAAAAGAAGTCTCTGGGTGATGATGTAAACCGTGACCTGATGAGAAAGTTCCGGCTTTATATGATTGTTGGCGGAATGCCGCAGGCTGTTGAAGCATTTCTGACAACTAACAATTTTACGCAGGTTGATCTGGTTAAACGCGATATTCTAAAGCTTTATGAAAATGATTTTATGAAGTTTGATTCTACAGGCCGTGCCTCTTTGCTTTTTGACCATATTCCGGCTGAACTTCAAAAGAATGCCTCGCGCTATCAGGTTTCGAGTGTAATAGAAAATGCAAGGGCTGGTACTATGCTTGAACGCATTGCAAAGCTTCAGGATTCTAAAACTGTGAATGTTGCTTATCATGCTAATGCGCCGGAAGCGGGACTTTCTCAGAATATTGATTTGGAAAAGTTCAAGCTTTTTGTTTGTGATACGGGTCTCTTTGTAACTCTTTGTTTTAAGGACAAGGATTTTACCGAAAATATTATTTATGAAAAACTTCTTTCTGACAAGCTTCAAGCAAATCTTGGATATGTCTATGAAAATGTAATTGCCCAGATGCTGGCCGCAAAAGGTGATGAACTCTATTATCATACTTTCCCTAGTGAAACGTCTAATCATAATTACGAGATAGACTTTGTTATTTCACGCAAAAACAAAATCTGCCCGATTGAAGCAAAAGCCGCTGATTACCACAAACACAAATCGATGGATATTTTTACCGAAAAATTTTCAAAACATATTGGCAACCGCTTCCTGGTTTACACAAAGGAATACCGCAAGGACACAGACATTTTCTGCATCCCAATGTATCTGGTGCCGTTTATTTAAGGGAATGGTGATGTTATAATTGATAAAAATAGGAGCTTTTTTTATGGAACTGACAACAAAAGCAATTTCTGAACTATGTAAAGATTATTATTTCAATATCCCTGCTTATCAACGTGGATATCGCTGGGACAATCAACTGTCGCTGCCGGTGTTAAACTTCCTCAGGAAATCTCTCGCCGGCATTGACAAAGTAAAAATCTGTTTTTGAGAAGGTAATTCAAGAATATTTTACTTGATATATCTTAAATACCTATCGGATCTCCGCAGAATTCTTTCCGTTTACATCCTTTACAGTGCGCTCCCATCCAGACGCTGTCGAATTGTTCGGCGGCGTTTTTTACGAAGTCGCGGTTGGTGCTGAGGATGCCCGCTTCGAAGTTGCGGGTGTTTTCGCCTTTCATGCCGAGGCCGGCGCCGGTGAGGTTGGCGGAGCCTACGTAGGCAGCTTTTAGGTCGAAGACAATTATTTTGAAATGGACTCTTGGGCAGAGGACTCGTTCCATGCCTTCAATGAGGGCGGGGTATTTGTCGAAGTCCTGGCGGAAAGCCGGGCCCGGTTCTTTTGCGTGGATCAGCCGGATTGCGACTCCGCGTCTTGCGAGGTCTGAAAGCACTTCGAGTAAAGGCTTGGTGCCACGTCCGTCTTTTACGTAGAGGTCTTTGATATCGGCTGTGCCAATCCATAAGGTCTTTTTTACGGTCTTTATACGTTCGATTACCTGGTCGTAGTGGGACTCGTTGGAAATGTAGAGGAATTCTGGAGTAGCAGTGGCGGGGGATTTTAAGGGGGTGTCCTCCTTAGGAGAAGGGGTAGCGAAAGACCGCTTGCGGGCTGGAGCGTGGGGAAGACTTTCCCCTCCTTGTTTTTTATTCTCTATCTTCTTCTTTTTTCTTTCCAAACATAACAGCTCCAATTGCTATAGAGACACAATCGTCCCCTCAAACACCTTCTTCACAATATGAACGGGCAGGGGGAGTTCAAAGTCTATTTTTTGCAGGAGGCGCTGCTCTTCCAGAGAGTATTTGACTTTGTCTTCGGTGTACATAATGCCGGTGAAATTGTTGATTGCAATCTGCATGTTGAGAGATTCGACAAACTTGTAGGTCCAGCCGGGTTTTTGTTCCATAGTTTACTGCACGTTTTTCAACATCTTTTTGAGCTCGGCTTTATAGGCTTCCTTTAATTCTGGTGGATTCAGAATCTGAACTGCAGAGCCGAAGCGAAGAATCCAGTAAAGACTTTCCTGGAACTGATTTGACTCGAAGCTGAGATAAACACTTCCATCCTCGTTCTGGCGGCAAACCTGATTTTTGTGCCAGGTGCGCTCGAGAATGTAGGTATTGATGGACTTATCAAAAAGGAGTTCGATTTTGATGGCTTCGTTTTCGTTGTTCCAGATGCCAAAGTATGGGTCGATGTGAACCTTCTTTTCATAATCAGGATCTGGAGTAAAAGCATCACAAAGCACAATATCCTTCATGCGTGAAAGATTGTAGGTACTGTATTTATTGTGTTTATGGCAGAAGCCGATAGCATACCAGTCGCCGACGGTCGTATTCAATTGGAGCATTATAATAAAGCTTGAGCTCATCGATGTCGCGAAGAATGGTTCGTCTTGAAACTTCGAGCTCCTTCATAAGACGTTCCACACTAGGATAATTCATATTCTGAATTGCTTTTTCAAGCTGCAGGAGCCTGAGTGATTTTACGTGACTTTCTCTTTGTTTTTCCATAATTGATTATTATAGCACACAAATTAAGAAAATCTTTGATAATTATTCAAAATCACTTGTAAAATCAAACTCAGGCTTGTTCTTTTAATCTACATAGAGTGCAAGCTTTTCAACATTTTGATAAGTTACCGACATGAAGCTCTTAGGTAGCTTCCAGGACTTCTTTGAGATTTCCTTCTTACCACAGAAATGCTGCCAGCCCAT
>CAMNGG010000291.1 GCA_946537975.1 uncultured Treponema sp.
CTGAATCCAAGTCCAAGCAAAACTGACTCTGCCGCAGCCTCACGACGGTGCCAGCCGCTGTCATCCAGTTTTTGAATAAGCTCCGCCTGGCGTTCAACAAGTACTTCAGTATTACCCTCGCCCTTCTCCAGCTGAGAGCCTATTTCATCTATCTGGCGCTGCATTTCATAACCGAACTCAAAAGCTTTATCAGCCTCTTCGCGAAGTGTGCAGCCGTGATGGGTAAGCCCGCTCTGTGGCAGATATGCTATGCGGCATTCTTTCTGGACCGCACGGCTTCCACCATCTGGGGGAACGAGTCCCGCAAGCACTTTTATAAGAGTAGATTTTCCGGCTCCATTTGCACCTGTAAGGGCTACCTTTGAACCGGTCTGTAAATTTATTGTTACGTTTTTAAGGATTTCGCGGTCGCCGAATGCCAGCGACACCTGCGAGAATTGTACAAATGCCATCGTGCCCTTCCCGGGATTTCTATTTCTTTAAGTAAACAATAACCGGACTTACGCCGCGGCTTCTAATCTGATTTCCGCTAAAGTCTGCTCCAGTAGTATCTTCCATTCGGATTGCAGCACCATCAAGCTTGTAGAGGAAATTAACCTCACGGCTCATTCCATCAAACTTCATAGTAAGAACTCCGTCGTAAGCTGACGCTAACTCCTTTGAAAGTGAATACTTAATCTGTGCAGAACCTGTACTCTTTGTTCCGGCATCAATAACAGAAGGAACCAGCAGCTTAAAGCCTGTCCACTTGAAAGAACCATCTTCCTTAAACTCCAGCTTTCCATAGCTTGAGCTTGAGAAAATCGGACCATGAGTATAAATCTGCATATAAGCCTGAGAACGACGAGTCTTTTCAGCATTTACGATATCGGCAACACTTTCAGACAAAGTTACAAAGTTTAAGTCCTGTGGCTTTCCGCTTGAGTCGGTATACCGTAAAACAATATAGTTAGCACGGCGATAGATGATTTTAAGAGAAATACCTTTAAGCGAATATTCGTTATCATCTGTTTTTGTATAGCCGTCATAATCCCAGCTTTCATGTATAGAAGCGGTGTTCAGTGAAACCTTTTTACCCTCTAAATCAATTGTAAATTTATAAAGCGGATGAATCAGTCCAAGATCTATATTGCCGCCGTCAATCATTGTACGGAAGTAATCCGGATACCAGACACCGGCTGCTATAGCCTTCCAGTGAGCATCCTCTTCTGCTTCTTCAATAATCTCGGCACCGCCAACTCTCTGACCACTGCTATCCGTTTCATAAAGATTCAGATTATAAGAAAAACACCAGCCTAAAGTTCCATCATCTGTAAGAACACGATACCAGTCACCTTCTAAGGCAGTCTTACCTGCCATAGGAGCCTGACCATTTCCCTTGTAAAGGATTTTTATAACCTCACCCTTTCGCAGACGATAAACCTGCTTAGCAGTATTTACCGGCTCTGCACGACAAGGAAGACCGTCTAATTTTACACTTGCATATGTTGAAGCGTTTTCAGAATAACGGGCTGCAACATTTTTGATTTTTCCTTTTTTTACAGGTTCGGTGAGCTGCCATAATGCAACTTCTATTTTTTCACCGCTCTCTGTTCCAATAACATAAACATGAGAAATATTTGATTTGATGTAAACCGGAACAATATCGCCGCTCTTAATCTGCTGTTCAGGAATGGTCCAGAGCACAACAGAATAACCCATGATTTTATCGGCGCAGGATGTGAATATCAGAGAACTCAAAAAAAGAAGAGGCAAAAAGATTTTTTTCATAAGAATTAAAGCTGAACTCCAGTTCTGATTTTTTCGTTGAAGCGGTCGAGCTTCTTTCCCTCAAGCGGATTAGGCTTTCCTTCCATAACAGCACGGAGAGCTTCCATTTCTTCGCCGCTGAAGTTTACACCATGATTCATATGATTAATAAAGCTTTCAGTTGCCATTGGAGCAACCTTGCGGCACATCTCAAGAATAACCTCTGCATACACACGGATTTCATACTGAGCGTGACTGTCGAGACGAAGCTTTAAGAAGTGGAAGAGATTGTGCAAATCCATTTCCCAGTAGAATTCTGTATAAAGAGAAAGAGGAAGATTGATGCGGGCAATTTCGCGGGCAAGACCAGAATCAATAAGCTCGCTGTAATTTTCGTAAGCATCCTTCTGACCTGCTTCAAGCTGATTTATGATTTTATCTGCAGTTGCCTTGTCAAAAGCTTCAGTAGCGCGGCCCTGCTTATTGTCTGTACTCTGAGGAGCAACCTTGTCTGCCTCCGGAACATAGAACTCATCCTTCATAATTGAGTAGCGTCCAGAAACCTCGTTCATACGACCTGTGCGGTGGCGTACCCACTGGCGGGCTACAAAGATAGGCATCTTTACGTGGAAGGTCATTACAACCTGCTCAAAAGGAGAAGTATGCTGATGGCGCAAAAGATAGTCGATGAGAGCTCCATCCTGGCTCACTGATTTAGTTCCTTCACCGTAAGAAACACGTGCCGACTGAACAATTCTCTGGTCGCCGCCAAAATAATCAACAAGTCGTACAAAACCTTTGTCCAAAACCGGGTATTCTTTATCCAAAATTTCTTCTGCTTCAGGAACGATACAATGTGCCATAAAAATCCTCTTAAAATGAAAATGTTTATATATTTTATATTAAATCTTAGTTGAATTCAATTAGAAGAAAACTCAAGATTGCCCTCTCACGTGAAAAAAGGCCCTTAGCCAACGGGAATGATGTTGTCTAAGGGCCTTTTTCACTACGAGTGCAATCTTGTTTATCGATTAATTACAAATCATTATCATTTGAAGAGGAGTCTACCGCTGCGTCACCATCGTGGTTGACAGCTTCTTCTGAAGCAGCAGGTCGCTCGTCTTTTATGATTACTTCAACCTCACCCTTGCCAGCAAATACATCAAAAAGAATCAGTCCCAGACCTGCGATAAGTACCACAATTCCAATCAGACGGATAATTGCGTTTCCAAGTGCTCTTGGCGAAATCAGAATCAATACAACTGCAATTGCAAGCAGCAAAAGATTTTCTATTATATACCGCTTTCTTTCAACTCCTGCATCTTTTATGAGTGCCGCAGCATAAAAACCGATTGCCGCTGATGCCAGAAGATAGATTATAAGCATCCATATCATAGCAGTCCAGGCGGCACCACCAATCGCAAGCGGAAAGAGAACAGCCATAACCCCGGCTATTATACTTACGATACTTTTGATAATTATCGACCTGCGGTAATATACATCATCAGAAATGCTCTTTGTAAACCTAAGGCTATAGATTCCATAAACGATGGCTGCGACTCCAATAATTATTACGACCAGTTTTATCCAGAAAGATGGGAATATAATAATCAAAATTCCAAGCAAAGCTGCAAGGATTCCAGAAAAAAGATACCATCGTTTCATAAATGCTCCTCCAATGTTTCATTCCGGTATGCCATTTATCATTACATATTTATACCAGAATATCTTCTTATAAATTTACGCGCGCTGCCCTATAAAGTCAAGAAATTTGTTAATAGAAAATATTTACAAAAATCTTAATTTTCACTTGACATAACCCATTAAAACCTATAAATTAATAACACTTAATGGAGCGATACCAAAGCGGTCGTACTGGGGCGGTCTTGAAAACCGTTGATCTTCACGGGTCCGGGGGTTCGAATCCCTCT
>CAMNGG010000292.1 GCA_946537975.1 uncultured Treponema sp.
TCTTTTAATAATACTTCGTTAAAGTTTATAAGTAAACCACAAGGTTTATCAGCTAACTTTAAATAAGTTCCAAGTTGTTTTTTGAATAACTCTGAATTTTTAGCTACAGATTTTAATTCTAAAACAACTGTATTTTCTACTAATAAATCAATTCTGTATGCTTCATCTGAAAGTTTCTGACCATGAAAGATAACTTCAACAGGAACTTCTGCTTCGACATGAAAACCATTTTCTTTCAATGCAATCATAAGACATTTTTGGTAAACCTTTTCAAGAAGTCCAGGCCCTAATTCTTTATGCACTGAAATTGCAATTCCTATAATCCTTTCAGTTAATTCATCAAGTTCCTTTTTTGTCAAAAAAGATCATCCTCCAAAAAAATCCTCTGTGCACTCTGTTGCTCTGTGAGGAATTTTGTTATTACAGCATTACTTTACGTAATTCATATTCAACGATATCTGTGGCACCCAGGCTCTGGAGCTTTGGCAGCAGGGTAGGTACTTCAGATTTTTTAACAGCAATTTTGATTGCATAGCCGTTTCCACCGAAAAGAGGTGAAACTGTAGGGCTCTTCATGCTTGGAATTCCCTTTATGAGGGTGTCGAACTTGTCTTCTGCGCAGTTCATTTCCAGCATTACACGGCTGCGGGCATTCAAAACCGTTTCAAAGAGCATTTTGAGCTCCATGATTTTCTGCTTTTTTTCAGGATCTTCCATTGCGGCTCTGCTGGCGTACATACGGGTTGAAGATTCCATAAGTGTGTCTACAATCTTGAGACGGTTTGCCTTGAGGGAAGAACCTGTTGAGGTGTTATCAATCAGAATCTGTGCGATAGAATCTTCGTTGTCCTGAACAAAGCCTTCTGAAGTTCCCCAGGTTCTGAAGATAGTTCCGCAGATTTTCTTTTCTTCCAGCCATTTGCGGCTGAGGGCCTGATATTCAGTTGCTATTGTTACCGGTGAGGTAAGAAGCTTGTCAAATTCGCGGGCCTCCGGGATTGCGGCAACAATGCGTACCGGGTCAAAGCCAAGATCCATAATTTCTACAACATTGTCCTGGCAGCCGTTTTCGTAAATCCAGTCCTTGCCGGAAAAGCCCATGTCTGCCTTATTATTTGCAAGAAGAAGGCTTACAATCTGAGGTTTTACAACCTGGAAAGCAAGATCTTTTTGATTTGTTGTCGGAAAATAAGTGCGGTCTGGAAGATGGATTGAAATACCTACGTCGCTCAAAAGCTCATAAACCGATTCGTAGATTCGTCCCTTTGCAAGTAAAATTTTTAGTTTGTCCATTTTCCATACTCCTGTGTGTTTTTTTTTCATTATTTTTCAGTATATAGAAGTATCCCTTTTAATTCAAGAATTACGCGTAATTGAGGGGCTGGGGGCCTTACGGGTGTAACGGGAAATTTGCTAATTCTATGCCCTCATGTTATAATTTTTTTTATGTCTATTACGGAAGAAGATTCATTTTTTACAGAAAATATTGTTAATATCAATAAGAAAATTTATCACATACTTTTTTGTGCTCTTATTGTTCCTGTTTCTTTTGTTGCTCTTACTCGGGTGGGGGTATGGTATGTTCCAACACCTTATGCCGCAATAATTTTTATATATACCTTAGTGATGGCTTCTATATGTTTTGTTCTGAATAAAACCGGAAAAAGAATATTACAGAGTATTTCAATGTATCTGGGCTTAATTGCCATTTCCGGCTTTGTTTTCTTTCTGGGAATGAAGGGTGTTATAGTTCTTACAATTTCTTATGCCTTTGCGCCCTTTATCAGCTGTCTGTATTATAACCGCCGGCTTACCAGAATTACGACAATCATTAATTTTATTCTGACTATAATTGCCTTCAGACTTCGTTCTTATGCTGTTACTCTGGTTTTGAGCGGAGTAAAATCAGCTAACCGCTGGTTTATAGAAAATGTTCCCGGCGTTATTGTTGAGTTTATTTTTGTTTTTCTGGTTACGGACTTTCTTTCTAAGAGAACTTATCAGACCTTCCGCCGTCTTATGTCGATTAATGCAGATAAGGATGGTGCTTACAGGCGCTTGAACGAAAAAACAATTGAACAGTTCAATACAAATAAAGAGCTTCAGGAAAAGAATGATTACATTGAAAAGCTGAATGAAGAGCTCAATTCTAAGAATGAAAGACTTAATGCCAATCAGCATAAAATAGTTCAGTTTGTTGTAGGCGCTTTTGGAAGCTTTGATTTGTTTGGAACTACGCATAATTATCATACAGGAAAATATGTGGAGGAAATCAGTAAAAAACTGCGTTCAAACGGCTATTATGCGGAAGAGCTTACAGATGAAAAAATTGAAGTATTAATGCTGGCGGCCCTTTTGCATGATGCGGGAAAAATCAGAATACCACAGCGCATTGTAAATAAGGTTGGAAAGTATACAGAAGAAGAATATGAGATAATGAAAACGCATCCAATGGAGGGTAGAAAAATTCTCGAAGGAATGCCTCCAATTGATGACGGTTCCTTTAATATAATTGCAAAGGAAATGGCACTTTATCATCATGAAAGATGGGATGGCAGCGGATATCCTTATGGAGTTGCCGGTGATACAATTCCTCTTTGTGCCCGCATTCTTGGTGCCGCTGATGTTCTGGATGCTTTAATCAGTCCACGTCTGTATAAAGAGCCGATGTCTATAGATGAGGCAATGAAGGTTTTTGAAGAAGAAAAGGGAAAGTCCTTTGAGCCTTGTATTGCTGATGCCGTAATCAGTCTTAAAAATGAAATTATGATGATAGATCGTGATTTTAAGACTTTCGAAGGCGGAAAATTTTATGATGAGCTTGAAAGATGGAAAAAATATAATCCGGAATTAAAAGATTTTGGGAAGGCAGGAAAATGAGCGCAGGAATTAGTGTGATTTTATGTATTGTAGCGGGAGTTCTACTTCTGGTTGGATTTTTAGGAACCTTTGTTCCGGTTCTTCCGGGGGCGCCTCTTGCCTGGGCTGGACTTCTGGCGGCTTATTTTTCTGATTATACGGATATTTCTATTTTATGCCTGATAATTACGGCTGTTATTGCGGTTTTTGTTTCCATTGCTGATAATATTTTCCCGGTTGCGATGACTAAGAAATTTGGCGGCAGTAAGTATGCGACTACCGGTGCCACAATTGGTTTGATTATCGGCTTTTTTACCGGTCCCTGGGGAATTATTCTGGGACCTTTCTTTGGAGCCCTGGTTGGTGAATGGATAAACAAGGAGGGCCGCGAAGGTGGTGTATTTAAGGCTGCCTTTGGGGCTTTTTTGGGCTTTCTGCTTGGTACCGGCCTTAAGATGATTACGGTTCTGGCCTTTATCTGGGTATTTGTAATCAGTTTCTTCAGATAATAGAATGTCATCTCGAACTTGTTTCGGGATCTATGCCATAGATGCTGAAACAAGTTCAGCATGACGATTTGTAAAAAAAAGAGCGTTCTTTGCAGAACGCTCTCCCCCTAATTTATATAAATCTGAAAGATTTATTTCTATTCAATGATGAACTTGTCCTTTCCGGCACCACATTCAGGGCACTTGTAATCGGCTGGTACATCAGCCCAAGCTGTTCCTGGTGCTACATTGTTTTTTGGGTCGCCTTCATCTTTATCGTAAACGTGTCCACAGTTATCACATTGCATTCTTTCCATATCTCGTCACCTCATCAAACAAATTTTTTATCGTATAAATAATTATAACACGGATTCCCCGTTTGTAAAGAAAAACTTACGAGTCCGCCTGCATAACTTTAAACGGATCTTCTGTTCTATACATTTCGCGCAGCTTTGGCTTTTCGATTTTACCTGTAGGGTTGCGAGGAACCGGTGCAAAAATGATTTTGCGAGGACGTTTGTACTTTGGAAGCTCCAGACAGAAGTTGTTTACATCTTCTTCTGTGCAGGTGTAGCCCTGTTTTACTTCGATGATTGCGGCAGCGATTTCTCCCAGGCGCTTATCTGCAAGACCAATTACGGCAACATCCTTAATTGCTTCCATTTTGTGGAGGAAGTCTTCAATCTGAACAGGGTAGAGGTTTTCACCACCGGTGATGATAACGTCCTTTTTGCGGTCTACAAGGTAGATAAAGCCGTCCGGGTCCATCATTGCCATATCTCCGGTGTAGAGCCAGCCTTCGTCATCCATAACTTCTTTAGTGGCTTCCGGATTTTTATAGTAGCATACCATGACGCCGGGACCGAATACTGCAAGCTCGCCTACATCGCCCTGTTTTACTTCCTTGCGATGCTCATCAACAATCTTAACCTTCCAGCCGTAGCCCGGAATACCGATTGCACCGATTTTGTGGTCATTGCCAACGCCAAGGTGAACACATCCAGGTCCGATAGATTCTGAAAGTCCGTAGTTTGTGTCGTAGTCGTGGTGAGGGAAGTATTTTTTCCAGTCTTCAATGAGCTTTTTTGGAACCGGCTGGGCACCAATGTGCATAAGACGCCACTGATTGAGGTGGAAGTCGGAGATTTTCAGGTCGCCACGGTCCAGACTGTCCAGAATATCCTGAGCCCAAGGTACAAGCAGCCAAACAATTGTACAAAGCTCGTCAGAAACAGCCTTGAGAATTACCTCAGGCTTGGTTCCGCGGAGAAGTACTGCCTTGCTGCCCGAAATCAAAGAACCGAACCAGTGCATTTTTGCACCTGTGTGGTAAAGAGGCGGAATACAAAGGAAAACATCGTCCTTTGTCTGGCCGTGGTGCTTCTGCTCAACGGCTGCAGAGTGCATGAGGGCGCGGTGTTTGTGAAGAATAGCCTTAGGGAAGCCTGTTGTTCCCGAGCTGAAGTAGATAGCAGCTTCATCATCATCTGTGAGTTCAATGTTCAGGTTTTCTGAAGAATAGTTCATTACAGATGAAATGTAGTTTTCTGAGAATGTAGGTGTAAGACCTTCGCCAACGTAAATAAGGAGGCGGCGGTTCATGATTTTTTCTGAAATGCTTTCCAAACGGCCGATAAACTCAGGTCCAAAGAAAAGTACTGAAATATCAGCCAGGTTGAGACAGTAGTCAATTTCGTCTGAGGCATAGCGGAAGTTGAGAGGAACGGCCAGGGCTCCGGTTTTAAGAATTCCAAAATAGATTGGCAGCCACTCAAGGCAGTTCATAAGAAGGATACCAACCTTGTCGCCTTTGCGAACTCCTCGCTCAAGAAGGTAGTGGGCACAGCGGTTTGCCTTTTCGTTAAAAATGCGCCAGCTGATTTCGCGGCGATATGGAAGATTAGGTTCTGGCTGGGTAAGGTCGAATTCCTTCCAGGTCATGCGGCGGGTATCTTTTACTTCCGGGTTTAATTCTACAAGTGCGCAGTCGTTAGCATATTTTTCTGCGTTTGATTCAAGATATTTTGTGATTGGCATAGTTTTCCTCTTTGCACGTCATGCTGAACTGGCACCTGTCATCCCGAACTTGTTTCGGGATCTGTTTTCATAGATGCTGAAACAAGTTCAGCATGACGGCTTTCGATTTATTTAATAATACTTCAGAAAATTATAAATCATAAAGTGGAAAAATTAAAGAGGGATTTTGGAAATGAAACTTTGTAATGCTAATTGAGATAACAAATTGCTAGATGACAGATTCTTCCATATTATGATATAATAATTCATTAAACACTGGGAGTTTGCAATTTATGAAAAGTTCTATGTTACCATTCAAGAGAGGACTGTGGGTCTCCGGACGGAAGGTCTCTAAACTTTTTTTTCTCCTTTTTCTTTCCTGCCTTTTTGCTTTTAATTCCTGTACAAATATTTTTGAAACTTCGGTTGAAGAAACCACAGAAGAACATCAGGAGCAGCCTGCTGCCGGACAAACACCGGC
Source organism: uncultured Treponema sp. (assembly GCA_946537975.1). Lineage (GTDB taxonomy): Bacteria > Spirochaetota > Spirochaetia > Treponematales > Treponemataceae > Treponema_D. The sequence goes on from CAMNGG010000292.1 coordinate 5,845, forward strand.
GCCAATTGTTACACAGCCATCTGCAGTTAAGGTTTCTTTTAGCGGAAGCCTTTCAATGAGGGGAGCTGTTCCTTCTCAGATAGACCAGGCTGTTGCAAATCAGAATACACAGGAGCTGGAAACTTCTTATCAGGAAGAGCTTGAGGCTTCTTTATCAATTTTACAACGCCTTGCACGTGCAGTCCGTTCTGCAAGCCCAAGTGTTGCTGCCGGCGGAAACTATGAGTTTTTTGTAAGGGCTTTTACAAATGATGGTGCCGAACCGCAGGAGGTTACACCGACACAAGATGCTTCAGGTCAATATACTTATGCTTTTTTACTTGAACCGGGACATATCTGGTATTTTACGGCGGGCTTCAGAAGAAACGCAATTGGCATTCAGGGCCAGACGGGGTATGAGCCTGAACGAATTTTGATGCTGGATCTGGACAGTCAGAGAAATGCTCCTTTTTATCATGACTTTACCAATATGGATGACCTTAGTTCTCAGCACACCTTTATTCTTGGGCCGGTACAATCAGAAGAAGGAAAGGGAAGTCTGAATCTTGAACTGACAGTAGATACTTCTAAAGTTGATAATTTTAAGCTTTTTATTCCGGATGCAACCGACGGACATCCTGTAGAATGGAACGCAGATGGAAAAGTTCATATAACAGAAGACGGAACGACTGCGGGAAAATGGTATATAAAGAGCGATGGTCTGGATAGTGAAAGCCACAATGTACCTTCGGGAACCTATAATCTTTCAATTATCTTTTACAAGCAGTTTATTCCAACCGGCGGAAGTGCAGCCGATGCTTATAATACTCCGGTTTATATTTCTTATCAGACAATCAATGTATTTGATAATATGACTACAAATCTCTGGATGAACGAAAATGATGATTCCAGCTCTGCTTCCACGGCAATAAATAAAACAACCCATGCCTTTAACGTTTCGCAGACACTCGTAGAAAACTTTACAAACACAAGTCTTTATGTAGGAAGACCGGTACAATCGAATATTACTCCAAATGATGAAGCCGTTGGAGGACCTTTTTCACCGCTTGCAACTCTTGAGCAAGCCTTTAATCTGATTGAAGCAAGGGGCAGAGGTGCTCCTTACCGCATTTATGTTTCGGGAACACAGGAAGGAAGCTTTACAGTTCCGGCCGCAATTACAAGCGCAATGGCCTCTTCTATTGAAATAACCACAGCAAGTGGTAACCCGCAGGCAACGCTGGATGCATCAGCAGCGGGTGGAAGTGTTCTTACGGTAAATTCGGCGGTTCCTCTCAAAATCTCAAATCTGAAAATTACGGGCGGAAATGCCGGCAGCGGAAACGGTGGTGGCATTAATATTCCTTCAACAAATACTTCGGCAAGGGTTACTCTTGATACGGGAGCTCTCATTACCGGAAACTCTGCTGCACATGGTGATGGAGTTTATGTAGGTGGAGGCTCTCTTATTTTACAGGGGGCTCCAAAGGTTGAAGAAGATGATGATATCTGCCTTGCGGCAGGAAAAACAATTACCGCAAAACAACTTACAGGAAGCGAGCACATTGCAAATATCACTCAGGAAAACTGGACCCGCCATTCTACAATCATTACCGGCAGCAGCTTAAGTAATTCTGTTGCGAATCGATTTAACCTTACCGCAAACGCAGACGATGAATGGCAAAAAATTGCGGCTCCAAATCAAATCACAATTTATGCGCCTATTTATGTTGGAAGTGGCGGAGACGATAGTGCTGAAAACAGCGGAACAAAAACACATCCTTTTGAAAGCTTTACTCGTGCCTGCGGCGAAATGAACGATGCAACAAAAAACTGGGATATCAATATTAATGGAACCGTTAACGGGGCGCAGACAATAGCGGCTGCAGTTTCTTCTGGAGCGGCGTCAATTACAATTCAAGGAGTAAGTGCCCTTTCCGGCGGTAACCCTCAGGACAAAATCGATGCCGGTTCAAATGGTTCTGCACTCACAATTGCCACAAGCGTTCCGGTTACAATCAAAAAGCTTTTAATTACCGGTGGTAATAAAAGCGGCGACGGCGGCGGAATTAATGTAACTGCTGCCAACGCAGAGCTTTATCTTGCAAACGATGTTCAGATTTATGGCAACGAAGCTACAGGCAACGGCGGCGGCATTAACCTTGGCGGTGCTGGGGCAAAGCTTTTTATGTACAGCAATTCCCTTATTGGAGAGCCAGGTATAAGTATAACTTCCAGTCAGCAGGCAGCAGCAGAAAACTCCTTTGGAAACAAGGCCGCAAATGGCGGCGGTATTTATATTGGAGGCAGCGGGGCTGCGGCTTATATTGGAGCAACAGGGCTGGCTTCAAACGGTG
>CAMNGG010000293.1 GCA_946537975.1 uncultured Treponema sp.
TGCAGCATTCGGTCCATAAATACATGCTGTTTTTAGTAATTTTGTTCCTTCAACATCAATGTAATGAAGTTTATCGGATTCATCATAACTGGTAGGTTCAAAACTTATAGTCTGTTTTTCTCTTATTGAATATGTATTTGCAATAGAAAAATCAATAATCATATAAACTCCTTGATATCCAATCTATTATCGGCATAAAATATCAAAAGCATTGCTATTTTTGCAGATTATTTGCAAATTTTCAATTACTTTTGACACACAAAGTAAAAACTCAAGTAATTCCACTCTTGCAAATCTTGCTCTAAATTGTTTTTCTGTTTCTGCTATAATTTACTCCATAAATTAAAAACTCTTAAAATCCTTAAATAAACTATCAATATCTTTCTGAATCAATTCATATACATACTTTGAAAATGGAAAGTTTTCTAAACCTCCAGGAATAAAATTTTCAATTATTGATGAGCATAAAGATGCTGAATGCATTCCTTTTGTATTTTGAATCATTTCGTTATAAAAATCTGTATAAGTAATATTACCATTTCTCAAACAGGGATATTCAATTGCATTGCTTGGAATATGATAGTATGTGACTCCATTATAAAAACAGTCTTTTTTACCTGTCTTCAAATTATATATAATTTGATATGGTATATCCAAATAAAGAGAAAAATAATCTTTCAAATTAGTAAAGTTTTTCTCAACCATATTTTTATATGCTATTTCAGAGTAATAAAAGAAATTACTCATGTATTTTTCCATTTCTATTTTTGAATAGAATTCTCTGATATATCCAATTTCTGGAAATTGATCTTTTTTTGGTAAAGGGAAAATACCTAAATCAAAATCTAGAGTCTTTAGTATAGATAATTTTGTTAGAAACTCTTTTGTTTTGATTCCATTATAAGCAGCTATAAAACATTTTTGTCCATTTGGCAAAAGGCTGTCTTTGTTTAATTTTTCTTCAAAATGCTTATAAATGTCAGAAACGAAATTATCGTTACAAGTTTCTCTAAAGCAGTTTTTTATAATATTTACATACTCGCAAATTATATATTCAGATTCTATTAGTATATGTTCTTCTAGGATTCTCTTTAAATTGGTGTAAACTTCTCGCATAGCCAAATATCGTGCAGAATCACCTTCTAATCTTGATAAACTCAAATTTATAGTATTAGTTCTATATGTGCGTTGGTCGTTTTTACAGTTTTCTGTATGTTGGAAATCAGCTTTTTGAAACTCATTTGGGGATATTATAAAAACTCTTTTAGAAGGATTAGATATTCTATCGAACCAATAATAAAACATTCTTCGGTCTTCAGAAAAACATCCATAACAGCATATTGTTTTATCAATATCAATACCACGTATAGGATCAAAAAGGTCAATTATATTTGGAAAATACAAATTTAAAGTCCTTATATATGTTTTAAAAAAGATATTGATATATAATTCAGAAAAGTCTTCAAAAGGTAATTTCTGCAACTGATCAGATAAATCATTTTTTACAATAATACAATAAAGAAACAGCTTAAAATTATTCTCAAGCAAAAAATCAAAGAACCTATTCTGTGTTTTTATATCTGTTATCATTCCAGAAACAAAGCTAAGTATTTCGAAATAACTTTCGTCATTTATAATTTTCTTATAAAAATCAAAAGTATCATCACTGAATGGATAAGTCTTATACATATAAAATGCTATAAGATATTCCTTAAATAAACGATGTTTGAATTCATAATTTTGTCCAACAACAAATATTTCATTTCTAAATTTGCCAAAAGCTTGGTTAGCAGAAAATAAAGAAGAAAAATATTCATCAAACTCTACGTGTGTATAAGAATTTTTATCAAAATTTTCAAATGCAATTTTTCCAATTTCGCAGAATAATTTGGAATAATTTATATCAGGTATTTCTAATCCTTTCTCTTCATCTCTTTTTCCAGCTAGAAAGAGACAACAATGTTCCAAAAGTTTCGATTTATTATAGAATTTTGAAAAAGCTTCTTCTTGTTTATAAACTTTTGTTACAAGGCCCAGTAAAAATGGATTTTTAAACAATTCAAAATAACTTGATGAAAACTTTGTTTCATTAATTTTATTTTTCTGAAGATATCCCCTAATTTCCCCATCAGTTAATGGATTTAATAAAAAATCTTTATAAATGATTAAATCATTATGAAATTGATTTATACGACAAGTAATAAATGAAAACATCTTTGGATACAAAGCAGCAAATTTATTTATTTCATTAACTAAAGCTCTATATTTAGATTTTTCTATTACTTCATCAAGACCATCTATAATTAAGATTATATTGTCATGAATATTATCTTCATAATATTTATCAGTGTTTATTTTTGTAAATGGCCTTAATTGTTCTTTTATACCTTCCTCTAAAGTATCAAAAGATGCTTTATATAAATTAGCCTTTAAAAAGATTGGTATATAATTATTGAAGCTTTTGTCTGTTAAAATCATTTGAGATAATTGTATTGCTTCAAAAGTTTTTCCCATTCCAGCATCAGCAAGTAAAACAATTTTTCTATATTTTTTTAATTCTTCAAATAAGGAAAGCTTCTTTTCTTTATTTTGCGTATCTGATACAGATCGCATAATATAATTATCAAATTGAATATTTAAGAAATGTAGCAAATAATCTGAATAATCTTTTCTTATTGTTTCTGAAAAGAGTTCTTTCGTATGTATGATCTTTTTTGAAAGAAAATATTTCGCAGGTTCATTTTGGCCTAAAGTTGGTGTATCTAAAACAAAATTATTTTTCTCTGCGCCCGAATAAGTATATGGAGAAACAATAACAGAAATATCATCTGAACTTAAATCTATATCAATTATAGAAAAACCATTTTCATAATTCTGATTTACTTCAGTCCAATTACTAGGTATAAGACCTTTTGAAACTGAAATAACTGTTTTTCGATTTCTTGAATCAATTATAGTTGCTGAACCAGATGAATGTGTATGACCGTAACAACATAAGTTAAAATTTGTGATTATATTTTCAGTCATAGTATCAATATCTGAACATTTATCTATTTTGTAATGTGATATTAATATATTAAAATCATTGTCTTGAATTTTAGGATAATTATTTTGAATCTGATTTATTCCAAGTATTATTTTTGAATCATTATCAAAACAACGCCAAGCTGAGTTAACACTTAAAATACCCAATTTTACATTATTAATTATCCTTGAATGATATGAATCAAAAAATGAAATCGTACTATCCGTATTGTCTTTGTAAAAATTTGCTTCATACTTCTTAAAAGGAAGAACTCTATTTATTCCCTCATGTTCTTCAATACTTCTTTGTTCACTTATAGTTTTATTGATTTCTATATTTGAGGATAATTGATTTTTAATTTTGATTTCAGTGTCTTTGTCTAATTCTCTGTTTACATCGTGATTACCAGGGCAGATAAAAATAGATTGTTTATCAATATTAAGGGAATCCAGTAAAGGAGAGAGAAAATTATTATCAAAATTAGATAATGCTTCTTCTGTAGAAGTAAATCCTCCAGTCCCCTGATTGATTAAATCACCTGTAAGGCAAATAATATCTATTTGCCTCTCATTGTTTTTTTCTTTTATGAATTTCAAGAAAGGTGTTTTCACCATGCTGTCAAAGACATCTTTATTCTTACTTGAATAGTGAATATCAGAAATATGTAATATACGAAGTTTTTTATCATTTGCTTCTGCCATTTACACACTCCTTTTCCCAGTGACTACTTCAAAAATGAGCGACTTCTTGTATTCTGTCAGATCTGTTATGAGCGATTCTTTTTCGGCGATAAGACTGTCGATTTGAGCACATTTTGAATCGAGCATTTTTGCGATGGATTCTTGTTCGGAGAGAGGTGGAACCGGCACGATTAGATTTACATATTTTTCTGCACTTATATTTTGAATCGTCGCTTGAATGCAAACTTGGTTTTTCCATTCTTCATAGGCTTTTGTCATTGTATAAAGAACAAGGAAATTTGGAAGAAGCTTTGTTTCATCGATTTTTGCACGAATTAAATACCCCGCGAAAGTTGCTTTACCAATCCCCTTTTTATATATAAAACATTTTCCAGAAGTTGCTCCACTTCGTGCAAATAAAATATCATTGTCATCTAAAATATAGTCTTTTGCATCTTCTTCTGACAGAGAAAGTTTGTTTTCATCATACAAAGTTTTAGAATCCTTTATATCAGTTATTCTAATATACCTTGGTAAATCTAAAGAAAACTCAATTCCACTAGAGTTTGCCCCATATTGCAATTTTTCTTTCAAAAGGAATTTAAGTCGAATAAGTTTATAGTTCTCTGGTATTTTGCCAATCCATTCAATTCCACTGCCTTTCTTTTTGCAGTTCAAGTTTTTGCCTGTTACTGCCTCATAGATTACGGACTGTTTCCAAGTCTTGTATTCTTCTATGGATTTTTTTGACTCTTCGATTATGGAATCAATCTGCGCACACTTTGAATCGAGATATTCGGCTATACTTTGTTGTGTAGCTTTTGGCGGAAGAGGAACTTTTAGTGTTTTTACTTCATCATAATTCAAGCCTTGTCTAACGCCTGAACCCATTCCGTAAAAACCTTTTTTCAAGTCAAAAGAATGTAAAATGTAGTACAGATATTTTGAGTTATCATAATCAACAGGATGCAAAGTTGTATAAGCAGATGTAATTATTCCTTGTTCGGTCGCTCTTCCCACACGAAGGCTTGTATGATCATTTTGTAAATCAGTAAGTCTTAGAACGATATCACCATCACTAATAATATTGTAGCAATCAAACGACGCAGGGAGTAAACCATCGTTGGTATTGATATTTTTTCTTTTTATCTTTCCATAACTCAAAGATAAAAGATTATTTTCTTTAAGTCCGGTATTTTTATTTTTTACCTGAGAAACAATTTGTGAAAGTTGATTAATTTTCCAATCATCAGGGATTTCCCCAATCCAATCTATTCCGCTTTGTTTCATTTAGACTCCCCGTTTAAAAGCTTTCGCATTTCCGACAAATCTGGCAAGACTCTTCTGTATTTCTCAGGCATTTCGTCAAGTGTTTTATATGTTGCAACCCCAATAGGCTTTGTATAATCACGCACGGCATATTCCACAAAATCTTTCTTTGCATCTTGGCACAGAATAATTCCGATGGATTGGTTTTCATGAGGTTTTCGGACTGTATCATCAAGAGCCTGTAAATAACCATTCAGCTGACCGAGATACGAGGTCTTGAATTTTCCCATTTTCAGTTCAACTGCAACAAGGCAGTTAAGCTCGCGGTTGAAAAAAAGCAGGTCGATAAATTCTTCCTCACCGCAGATTTCAAGCCGGTATTGATTGGAGATAAAACTAAAATCTTTTCCAAAAGTCAGTATAAATTTTCTGATGTTTGCGACGATTTCGTTTTCTACAACCCGTTCATTCACATCACCAAATCGTTCCGTGAGTTCTTCTGTGTTCATAAAATCCAAAAGATACTCATCTTTGAACATTCGGATTGCCTTCAGGCTTTGTGTTTCATTTGTAATTGTACTTCCAAAATTATTGGGAAGCAGATGCTGATTATTGAAAAGGTCGTTTTTGATTTTTATTTTCAGCGTCCGAGAATCCCAATGCTGAATAAAAGTCTGGTGTATATAAAATCTCCGCTCCTCGAAATTCTTTATTTTTGAAATGATTTCTATGTGATGCGTAAAACTTATGCTTAAAAATTCGTGCATATCAATTTTGTTCGGTTGTGAGAGAATTTCTGTGGATACTTCGTTCGGCAAATCAGTTTTTAAATCGTCAGTCAGTGACTGACGATTTATGTCGGCGTTCCATTCTTCAAAAAAAGTCCGCATATTTTTTAAGTTTGTTGCAGAGAATCCTCTTAAACCTGGCATTTCTTTTTGTAATTGGCTGGATATATTTTCTATTGCACCAGTTCCCCAAAAGTTACTCCGCGTATTTTCAGAAATATATTTGCCAATTCCAAAATAAAGCGAAAGCTGAATCCTATTCCCGTCTAAAGCAACCTGTGTCTGACTTTTTAAAATTGCAGATTTTATATTTTTTACAGCGATAACTATTTCATCTTTCATTTTTTTCACCTCTCACCTTACAAAAATTTCCCCAATCCAGTCTATTCCGCTCTGTTTCATCTTTTCTCTCCGTCAATATGGGAGTGTCTTTCTGCGAAGATTTCTTTTTGTCGCTCAATCTCGTCCGCAAGTTCTTTTTCTGTCGGGAGCAGTGTCAGATACTTACTTGCAAAAATCTGCTTGGAGTCGTTCAGCACAGAATACTTCGCCACCGTTTTGTCGGTTTCTGAACAAAGCAATATGCCAATGGTCGGGTTGTCATCTTCTTTTTTGTAGATGTCGTCAAACATACGAACATAAAAATCCATCTGCCCCACATCGCGGTGAGTAAGCGTGTTCATCTTCAAGTCCACAAGTACAAAGCATTTGAGCAAAAAATTGTAAAACACAAGGTCGATGTAAAAATCTTCTGTTTCCGTCCGCACAAGTTTCTGTCGCTCCACAAAGGCAAAGCCTTTTCCCATTTCAAGCAAAAAATTTTGCAGGCTGTCGATTATTGCCTGTTCAAAGTCGCTTTCTTCATAGCTTTTATTTTCTGGAAGCCCCAAGAATTCAAGCACATATGGATTTTTTACGAATTCAAGTTTTTTGTCCTGAAATTCTTTTGTATTCTGCTCCATTTCTTTTATTACAGGCTCTTTTATCTGCGAACTCAAAAGCCTCTCATAGTATTTTGTGCCGATGTTCCGCTCCAAAGTCCGAGTGTCCCAATTTTGTGCCGCACTTTCGTTGCAGTACCAGTCGCGAGCTTCTTTTTGCGTAACGCGCATAATCAGCTTGTAATGGCTCCAAGTTAAAATTCTCCACACTGCGGAGAATTTCTCTGGCTCTGTGAATCGCTCATAGAACATACGAAAATTGTACAAACTTTGCGTTGAAAAGCCTTTGCCGAATTCCTTTGTAAGTTCTTCCGAAAGATTCTTTATAATTTCTTTTCCGTACTCCGCCCTGTTTTCGCCGTTTTGCTCCTGTAAGACAATTCTTTTTCCCGTAAGCCAATAGGCATAAACCATCGCATAATTCACATGATTTTTTGCATATTGCCTTGATTGGGTAAATATGGCTTTTATGTCGGAAACATAATCTTCCGTAAAAGCTATTTCTGATTCATAGTAATTCGCAATTTCAGGTTCCATTTCTTCTCACCTCACTTCCGCCTTTTCACTTCGAATGAATTTCATTTTTGGCTGTACAAAGTAAAATACCGATTGTCGGATTTTCTGGAATACGTTCTTTTCTGGCTACAGCAAGAACTCTTTCCTTGTCATTGCTAAGCAAAAGGCGTTCATAAAGCTGACTGTTTATCTGTCTTTCTGTTTCGCGGGCAGTCCAACCATTATTTGCGGACTCAAGCTCGTAATATTCCCGTTTTGAAGGATCTGAAATCTGAATCAGAAGACGATACTGTGTCCAGTTTAATTGCGAACGCAGTGCGTTCGCAATTGGATATATGCGGTAAAATTGTCTGCTTTGCTCTAACTGCCTTATACCAAAACCGCTACCATATTCAGATTCAAGAGTTCTGGCAAGATTTTTAATAAGATAAGTTCCGTAATCAGCGCGCTCCTTGCCCTGCTGTTCTTCTTCAAAAATACGCTTTCCAAGATTCCAGTACATCTGAACGCGGCAAAAGTCCACACTGCGGACAGCAGAACTTCTTGCACTGTTGATAATCGTTCTTGCATCATCAATAATGTTTGAGGTCTTTTTGTATGTGATAACTGTGTTTTCTGTTTTTCCGTTCACTTTAATCTCCCTTACTTATCCCCAAACAAATTGCGCAGTTTTTCCATAAGGTTCTTTTCGTGCTCTTCAATGCGGGCGGCAATGTCATCGGCTTTTTCAAGCTGTTTGTATTCGTAGAAAGTTCGGGTAAAAGGAATCTCGTAGCCAATCTTTGTCTTAGATTTGTCTATCCATGCGTCTTTATTGTATGGTAATACTTCACGTTCAAAATATTTATCAATATCTTCATCAAGAGGTACATTTTCAAAATCACGTTTATCACTGTCAGCTTGAGGCTTTCCTTTTTTATCTTTTACAATTAAGCCTTTATCATCTAAGAGTGGACTTTCAACAGTAATTTTGTTATACCCTAAATCAACACTGTCTAAAACTTTTGATTTGCAAATTATTGTATTTCCTGATTCAGTAGTTTCTTTGTAATTTTTATTGGCGTATTCGTCATAGGCTTTTACAATAAGATTTCTACATTCATTTGTAATATCAACTCGTTTGTTACCAATGTTTTTTCGACGGCTTTCATAACAATTTGAGGCATCAATAAGTTGTACTTTACCAACTCTGTTTTCGTCTTTATCTTTTGTAATTATCCAAATGTAAGTTGCAATTCCTGTGTTGTAAAAGGAATCATTAGGAAGCTGAACGATTGCATCAAGCCAGTCATTTTCAATAAGATAACGGCGGATTTCACTTTGACCACTTCCGGCATCTCCTGAAAATAGGCTCGAACCATTTTGAATGATAGCCATTCGTCCGCCTGTTTTATTTTCGTTCGGGTCTTTGAGCTTAGCAACTCCATTAAGCATGAATAAAAGCTGTCCGTCACTTTTTGGTGGAAGTCCTACCCCAAAGCGGCCTGCAGAGCCTTTTTTATTTTCTTTTTCAATGTCATCAGCCTCTTTTTTCCAGTCGATTCCAAACGGTGGATTACTGATAATGTAATCAAATTTGTAGCCGTTGAATTTATCATCATTCAAAGTATCGCCAAACTGCATATTATTCGGGTCACCGCCACGAATCAGCATATCTGCTTTTGCAATACCAAATGTAAATGGATTAAACTCCTGTCCAAAACTTGTAACAACAGCTTCTTTGTCAAATTGCTTCAAGCGTTCTTCCATACAGGTAAGCATCTGGCTTGTACCCATGGTCATGTCATAAACAGTCTTGTTGATTCCGTTATTACTGAATGCGTTCTTATCACTGTTCACAAGAAGGTCGCACATAAGGTAGATGATGTCGCGGCTGGTAAAGTGCGCTCCGGCTTCCTCGTCATAACTTTCGGAAAAACGCTGTACAAGATTTTCAAAGATATATCCCATATCAACGGCACTGATTTTTTCGGGCGACATATCGGCCTTTGCGGAATTAAAATCGCTTATAACCTGATAAAGGACCTTTCCTTCTTTCATTGTCTTTATCTGGTCTTCAAACTTCATACGGTGAAGAATGTCTTTTACGTTGTCTGAAAATCCGTTCAAATAATCTTCAAAGTTATCTGCAATATTTGCGCTGTCCGCAAGAAGAGTTTCAAAAGTAAATTTGCTTGTATTGTAAAACTGGTAGCCCGATGCCTTTGTAAGAAAGCCTTCTTTTACCTGCAAGTCCTTTACTTTTTCTGCCATTTGCAAGACTTGCTTTTGAGTCGGTAAAAGACAATCATGAAAGCGCTTGATAAGACACATGGGCAAAATAACAAGGCCGTATTCATGCGGCTTGTAAAGACCAACAAGCGTATTAGCTACATTCCATATTAATGCCGCTTTTTCCTGAATATTGCTCCCCACTTTTTTTATAAGTACATCATTTGTAGACATTCGATTCACCTTTCGTATCAATTTCCATTTTTTTATACAGTATGTTAGTGTCAAAGAATGACACTTATTCATTTTTTACAGAAGATTTTTCGTTCATCACACAAATATCTCCAACATCACAATCAAGGGCTTTGCAAATCTTCTGCATGCTATCCATTGAAATAAACTCACCTTTACCGAGTTTAGCTAAAATGTTTGTGGAAATACCCGCCATCTTAATAAGGTTTGTTCTATTCTTAATTCCTTTATCTATCAGCAGTTTCCAAAGTTTTCTGTAATCTACATCCATATAAAAAGTCCGTAGAATAATTATACCATATTTCTCGGGATTTTTGAGAAAAATATCATGTTTTTACAATAATTTTTTGAAGATGTAATTAACCGTAGGCCAAAAACCTACGGCCCACGAATATAAAGTAAGGAGTTTAAGTAAAAGTTGAATTTCAGTGAATTCAGGTGGATTTAATTGAATTGCTAATTTTAAAATCTAGTGTTATATTGTAGGTATCCAAGGGCAGAATACCACTATTTTTGGTCTTATTTGTCTATTGAGGTCCAGTTTGCTTCAGTTAAAAACAAAAAAACACTCATTTCTGAGTGGTCTGTTATAGCAGAGGGCGGGACAGCGGACATTTGGCTACGGGCATGACGGAAAGTCCAGCGGATTTTACTGAACCATACAATGCGAATTGAGCCGCACCCGTAACACCGTCCGATGGCCCGAACTCCGCCGGGAGAGCAGTGAGTTTCAACACGCTGCGGTAGATTCCTGCATTTTTCGCAACCTGGGATTCAAAAATGCCCTGAAGCGGTTGTGGGAATGTGCAAAAGAAAGAGCTGTTTTTGAAAGACTCGGAGCGTAGGCGGCGGACGGGACGATGGGCATTTGGCGCGGGGGCGGAAGGCATAAGCTTTCCGCCTTGATACCTATCCGCGCCACGGGAGC